>NZ_JBRREK010000027.1:0-73152 GCF_056760235.1 Stenotrophomonas sp. STEN018 | reverse complement strand
TTTTGGTTTTTTTTTTTTGTTTCGGCTCTCTCCTAAAAATATCTTTGTTGGCCCGCGCTTTGGCTTTTGTTGGTGTGGGGTGGTCCCGCCCTGGCGCGGCGGGCCCCCCCACTACGGAGGCATTGCTGGTGGAGCTTCTGCCGAGCATGGCTTGGCACTACGGAGTCATTACTGGTGGAGCCCCTGCCGAGCATGGCTCGGCACTACCGCCGGGGGCGGCATGATGAGGCCGTGATTTTGCTGGTCATGTTCAGACCGGTATGCTGGCGCGCATGCAGCTATCTCGAATTACCCCGTTCCTTCTGTTCCTGGCTTCGCTGGCAGCAGCACCTCTGGCCCATGCCCGCGGCACCATCGAAAAAGTACAGATCAAAGGTCTGGACAAGGGTGACGACGCCGAGATAATTGAAAACATCGAGGTGTCGCTGTCGGTCTACGACGCGATAGGCAAGGTGCAGGGGGAGTCACGGCTGGACTACCTGCTGTCGCAGGCTGAGCGGCAGACCCGTACGGCGCTGGAGCCATTCGGCTTCTACAACCCCAAGATCACCGTGGAGGCACCACGCACCGGCGATACCCTGCAGGTGCTGATCCAGGTCGACAAGGGCGCGCAGGTCAAGGTCCGCAACCAGGAGCTGGACATCACCGGCCCGGCCTCGCGTGACAAGTACCTGCAGGAGGACATCGAAGCCTTCCATCCCAAGACTGGCGAGGTCTTCGACTCGGTCAGCTACGAGGCCAGCAAGATCACCATCACCCGCCGCCTGGCCGAGCGTGGCTACTTCGATGCCGATTTCACCCAGCGCAAGGTCGAAGTGACCCGTGCCGAGAACGCCGCCGACATCTTCCTCACCTGGGACAGCGGCCGCCGCTACAACATGGGGCAGATCACCTTCGAGCAGGATTATTTCCGCCCGGGTCTGTTCGAGCCACTGGTGTACTGGGAGCAGGGCAGCTATTGGCATGAAGGCAAGCTCGACCGTCTGCGCGAGTCGCTGACCAAGCTCGATTACTTCAGTGTCATCGACATCCAGCCGCATCCGGAGCAGGCCGATGACAACGGCGAGGTGCCGGTCAACGTCAAACTGACCCGCGCCAAGCGCACCATCTACACCGCCGGCCTGAGCTATGGCAGCGAGAGCGGCCCGGGTGTGCGCGGCGGCGTCGAGCGCCGCTACGTCAATCGTCGCGGGCACAAGCTCAGCACCCAGTTGGACTACGCGCAGCGGCGCAAGAGCTTCATCACCAGCTACCGCGTGCCGGGTTTCCGCTGGTTGGATGGCTGGTACAGCTATGCGGTCAGTGCCTATGACGAGCAGACCGATTACATCGATCTGCGCAACGTCAAGCTGATCGCCAGCCGCAGCGGCGAAATCAACGAGAACCTGACCGCCATCGTCTCGATGAATGCACTGCGCGAACGCTGGGGCTACAGCTCCGGCAACCAGTTCAACGCGGCTGTCTACAATTACTCGACGCTGGTCTACCCACAGCTCACCGCCGACTACGTCAACGTTGACGACAAAAGCTTCCCGCGTCGCGGCATCAGCGGCAATGCCACCATGCGTGGTGGCATCGAAGGCGCCGGTTCGGATACCAGTTTTGTCCAGGCCGATGCCACCGTGCGCTGGTACATCCCGCTGGGTGATTCGGACCGATTGATCCTGCGTGGGCAGGCCGGCACCACCTGGACCAGTGATCTGGTATCGATGCCACCGAGCCTGCGCTACTTCGCCGGTGGTGACCGTTCCATCCGTGGTTATGCCTACCGCGAAGTCGGCCCACGCACGCCGGCACCGGACAAGTTCGCGCTGGGCGCGAAGAACCTGGTGATCGGCTCGGCCGAATATGAGCATTACTTTGGCGGCGGCCCTTGGGGCGGCGCGGTGTTCGTGAATACCGGCAGCGCCTTCGACAACAACATAGACCTGCATACCGGCGTCGGTTTCGGCGTGCGCTGGAAATCGCCGGTAGGCCCGGTGCGTATTGATATCGCCCATGGTTTGAACAGCCCTGATTCGCAGTTCCAGCTCTACCTCAACATCGGAGCGGACCTATGAGCCGCCGGCCCGACGAGGTGAGTCCGGAAGAGCGCGAAGCGCGCATCGCCGAGCTGCGTGCCAAGCGCAAGGCGCGGCTGCGCACGCTGGCGGTACGCAGCGGCATCACCATCACCGTGCTGGTGTTGCTGGGCCTGTTCGCGCTGTATTGGCTGCTGCAGACCGTGGCCGGGCGGGAGGTGCTGCTGGCGCAGGTGGTGGCACGCCTGCCAGCCGGTTCATCGCTGACCTGGAGCAAGGCCGAAGGTCCGCTGGCCGGCCCGCTGATCCTGCACGACCTGGATTTCCGCTACAACGAGCTGCACTTCACTGCCGGCAAGGCCTATCTGGACCCGGATATCCGCCCGCTGCTCGGCCGCAAACTGCGCCTGGATGCGTTGCGCATCAGCGACGCCACGCTGGAACTCGGTCCGTCGGAAGACAAGCCCTTCGAGCTGCCCAACTGGCCGGATGTGTTGCCCGCCATCGAGTTGCCGCTGGCCTTGCAGGCCGACACCATCGTCATCGATGGCCTGCGCATCACCCAGCTGCAGCAGCCGATCATCGACATCAGCAAGGTCCGTGGTGGGCTTGAAGCTGCCAACGGTGAATTCACCGCCAACCAGATCAAGGTCAACAGCAACCTCGGCGATTTCCGCATCGACGGCCATTACTTGCCGCGCGAAGACTACGCGACAGACTTGACCGTGCGCGCGCTGATGCCGCCACGTCCGGGCCAGCCCGCCGCGCGGCTGGGTCTGGTCGCACGTGGCAACCTGGCCCATATGGAAGTTGCAGTGGCCGGCTATGCGCCCAAGCCGTTGCACGTAAATTTCATTCTGGACGGACGCAGCGATCCGGTGTGGAATGTGGCCGCGCGCAGTGAGCAGCTGGATATCGGTCAATTGGTACCGGCGCAGTTCCTGGCCGAGGCACCGGCACCGCTGGCGCTGGATTTCACTGCGCGTGGTCGCGGCGGTCAGGCGCGGCTGCAGGGCCGGGTACGCCAGGGTGAAAACGAGCTGGTGCTGGCACCGTCCAATGTCGCCATCGACAAGCAGGTGCTGACCGTCGCGCCGCTGGTTGCAGAAGCCTTCGGCGGCAGCGTGCGCCTGCAGGGCACTGCCGATTTCAGCGATGCACAGAATCCGGGCTTCCGCTTCGCAGTGGTGGCCAATCAACTGACCTACACGCCTGAGCCGGACCCGAGTTCGCCGGACAGCACCCCGGTGCCGCTGCACCTGAAGGAAGCGCGGCTGGGTGTGGCGGGAAATCTGAAGAACTGGGCCGCCGTTGGCAAAGCCGATGTGGCACGTGAAGCACAGGACGCCAGTCTCGATTTCGATGTGCGTGGCAATGACCAGCAGGCACATATCGAGCGCCTCAAGGCGACCACGCCCGGTGGCGCGCTGGAACTGAAGGGTTCGGCGGCATGGGCACCGACGCTGGCCTGGGATGTGGACGCGACGCTGTCCAAGTTCGATCCCGGCTATTTCGCACCGGGCTGGGAAGGCAATCTGTCCGGCTCGCTGGCCTCCAAGGGCAAGCAGCTGCCGGTGGTGGCCGGGAGCAGCGATATGCGCTTCGAGGCGACGTTGGATGTGCCGCAGATCAACGGCACGCTGCGCGGCCGTCGTGTCGATGCGCGCGCCAAGCTCGCGCTGCAGGGCATGCAGGGCGAGGGCAATGTACGGCTGGTGATGGGCGACAGCCAGATCGAGGCCAAGGGCAAGGTCGGTGATCGTCTGGACGTGGATGCGCGGCTGGAGCCGCTGCACCTGTCCGATCTGCTGCCCGGCGGCACCGGCAGCCTGGCCGGTACCTTGCAGCTGCGTGGCACGCCGAGCCAGCCGGACATCACCGCTGACCTGCGCGGCAATGGCCTGCAATGGGACGACTGGAAGGCGCAGCAGATCAGCATCAACGGCCGCCTGCCATGGCAGGGCAACAACGGCGCGCTGGAGATCCATGGCAGCGCGGTCGAAGTCGGCATGCTGCTGGACCAGGTCAACATCAACGCGCGTGGCAGCGTGCAGAACCTGCAGCTGGAAGCCGACACCCGCAACGAGCTGGGCGCGGTCGTGCTCAGCGGCAGCGTGCATCAGCAGGGCCAGACCTGGCGCGGCGAGCTTGCCTCGCTGCGCATCGCGCCGGTCAAGGGCGCGCCGTGGCAGCTGCGGCAGCCGGCCGCCTTCAGTGCACAGGGCAGCAACTTCACTCTCGCCAATGCCTGTCTGGGCTCGGATACCGGCGGTGCCCTGTGCCTTGCAGCCAACTGGCCGCGTGAGGGGCTGCAGCTGCGCGGTGATGCCCTGCCGCTTGCACTGGTGCAGCCATGGTTGCCACCCAATGAAGGCCGCCGCATGTATCTGCGCGGTGAACTCACCCTGGACGGCAACATCCGCCCGCGTGGCAATGCCTGGGAGGGGGCCTTCAAGGTAGCCTCGGCCGAAGGCGGCATCCGCCTCGGCGACAACGCCCGTGGCGAGCTGGTGCGCTACGACAACTTCTCGCTCAACGTCGACATGCTGCCCAACGGTATCAAGGGCTACCTCGGCGTCGGCTTCAAGGGCGACGGCTTCATCGATGCCAAGGTGCAGACCGGTTGGGAGCCCAACGCGGCGCTCACTGGCGAGCTGTACATGAACATCGCGCGGCTGTACTGGCTGGAGTTGTTTTCCCCAGATCTGGTGCGCCCGCAAGGGCTGATCGAAGGCCACGTCAGCCTGCGTGGCACGCGCTCGCAGCCGACCCTGGGTGGCGAGGCCAAGCTCAGCAACTTCACCGGTGAATTCCCGGCGCTGGGCCTGACCCTGAGCGAAGGCAAGGGCAGTTTCATCGCCCAGCCCGACGGCTCGGCGCGTATCAGCGCATCGACCAAGACCGGTGGCGAAGGCACGCTGCAGGTGGACGGTGGCCTGTCCTGGTTCGGTGATGCGCAGCCCTTGCAGCTGCATATCCATGGCGACAAGGTGCTGCTGGCCAATACCAGCGAACTGCGGGTGGTGGCCAACCCGGATCTGGACTTCACCCTGGCTGGCACCGCGATGGAACTGCGTGGCAGCGTGCATGTGCCCGAGGCCGATCTGGATCTTGAGCGCCTGGACCGTGGCACCTCGGCCTCGGAAGATATCGTTGTGCTGGACCCGGTCGACCCGGAAGAAGGCCCGTCCTCGCCGCTGGACATGGACCTGACCGTCAGCCTCGGCGACAAGGTCAAGATGAGTGGCTTCGGCTTGAAGGGCGCGCTGACCGGCAAGATGCAGGTGCGTGCGCGTCCGGGCCGCGAGATGACCGCCAACGGCGGCCTGGAAGTCAGCGGCCGCTACAAGGCCTATGGTCAGGACCTGACCATCACCGATGGCCAGCTGCTATGGAACTACGGCGTGGTCTCCGATCCGCGCATCAACATCAAGGCCGAGCGTTCGATTGGCGATGTCACCGCCGGCATCCACGTCACCGGCCGCGCGCAGCAGCCGAAGGTGGACGTGTGGTCGGATCCGGCGATGTCGCAATCCGAATCGCTGGCCTATCTGGTGCTGGGGCGCAGCCTGAGCATGGCCAGCAGCGACCAGGCACAGCAGGTCAACGCGGCCTCGGCGGCATTGTCGGCCGGTACCGGCCTGCTCGCCGCGCAGGTGGGTGCAAAGCTGGGCCTGGACGATGCCGGCGTCAGCCAATCACGCGCGCTGGGTGGCTCGGTGATCGGCGTAGGCAAATACATCACGCCCAAGCTCTACATCGGCTACGGCGTCTCGCTGGTTGGCAGCGGCTCGGTACTGACCTTGAAGTACCTGCTGCGGCGCGGCTTCGACATCGAAGTGGAATCGTCAACGGTCGAGAACCGCGGCTCGGTGAACTGGCGCAAGGAGCGCTGAGGGTACGGAGTGTTATGGGAGCGGCGTAAGCCGCGAAGCCACCACTCCGCCCGCAGCCATTGGCGCATTGCAATGGCCGAAGATCAGCTTTGTCGCGAAGTCACGCTGCAGTGGTTTCGCGGCTGATGCCGCTCCTACAGCTCCCGCCGCCAGTCACGCGATCGATCAATGTCCGTATTGAGGTGAAATTGCTTGGAGTAGAAATGCGTAGCTTCGCGTTGCTTGAGTATGTGACCGCTGTCTATTCCACCCGGTGTAATGTCAGCCGCATTGGGTGTTGGTGAGGTAGCGTCGACGATGCGATCGACCGAGGTCGAAGATGCAAAGCGCCAGCGTCAGGCACCCAGTCAGCATTGCAAAAGACAGTTTGGTATTGCTTACGACGAAGGGAGCGGCGATGAAGATTCCCAATGCCAGTAGCGGGGAAAAACGTGCCAATTGCGGGGATGTGAAAACGATCCTCCCCATCGCCAGCCATAGCGTGGCGCCTCCCAGTATCGTGCCGGAAACAGAAGGCTCCTCTGCTCCTAGAAGCATGGCTGTCACAGCCATTGATGCCAACAATACCCGCATTGGTGTCGGCGTGATCAGCCACCGCAACAGCAACGTCCAAGGCAATAGCCCCATGCCAAAAAGCAGCATGAACAGTATGCCGGTAATGCTTAGTGGAAAAAGGCCACCAGGCGAGGGCCAACCAGCACCTGCTTTGAGATCGTCATTGGCTTTCATCAGATAGGCGGCCAATGGCAGCAGCAACCACAGCAGTGCCAACCCGCCACCGCGAATCAAGCCAAGAAGAAAGCGATCACGGGTCAGCCTGTTCTCGGCAGTTACATCACGCCAGAAGCGGACCTGCTCTTCACACAGTGGCGGACAGGGTAGATGCGCATTGGTGCCACCAACGTGCCCCAAAGCGCTTTGCATCATGTGCAGGCGCGACGGATTTGCCGCGCTGAGCAAGGCCTGGATATGACGCCATGGGCGGCTCAGCAGCGTGCGGCACAGCGTTGCTTCCGGCAACGTCGCCGGTGCGTCTTCGTCCGTTTGCAGTTGTATGGCCAGCGCTGATTCATTGCCGGCTTGCCATATCCAACGTTGGTGCATGGTCGTGGCCATGACCGTCAGTGCATCGGGGTCAACATGCGTACCGATTTCATCCCAGCCAAACGCCGCTGCGATCAGATCAAAGTTGGCACCATTGATGGAATCAGACCCGTTCCAAAGCCGACCGAGCAACGCATCACCTGCCTCTGCTTTGGCAGTGAGTGACCAAAGCTCGGGGCAGGCCAGCAGCCAGTCATTGAATGCGTCGGGTGCGAGCGTGCGCGCGGCATCGGTGATGCGCTCAACCAAGTCGCCAATGTCGACGTGCAGTGCTTGCTCGGCGAAGCCTGCCGTATCAAGTGTGTGCGGTGGCGCAGTCTGCGGCGACTCAAGGCTCGCTACGCATTCGAACACAAGCGGTGTGGCAGCCTGTTGCTGCTGCGCTGGTGGAAAGCCGGGGTGGTTCGCCAACAGTGCTGGTGTGGCAGTATCCGCGATCGCTTCCGGTTCCGGCTGCAAGGTCCACGAGACGTCATCGTAGTCTTGTTCGCTCTCTTGTTCCTCGGCAATGTCCTGGCGGTGGCGTTGCCACTGCAGCGCAGTCTGGTAGGCCTCATGCAGACGCTGAAAGCCTTCGGGATTCTCATCGGGGCGGTTGTCACGCAATAGCCGCGCGTAAGCGCGTTTGATGGTGCGCTCGTCTGCGCTGTGCTCCAGCTCCAGCGCCTCAAATGCCCAGTTCACAGCAGGCCCTCAAGTTGGTCCAGCGCCCGGTCCAGTTCGCGGCGATCACGCTCAACCCGCTGCGTATCCTGGCTCTCCAAGACCTCGCGGAACTGCAGCAGCCAGCCCTGCAGTTGCTCGCGGTGGTCCACAAATTCGGAGTACATACGCTCGGTCCGTGCGATCAACGCAAGGTTTGGTTGCTGTTCGCGCGGGTGTACTTTCAACGTGTCCAACGCCTTCAGTCGTTCGCGGATCTGCTCCGGCGCAAGTACGCCGGGGTTCTGCTCCAACACCAGCTCATGACGCTTGCCGGTGGCGTTCTCTGTGACTTCCACCTGCAGAATGCCGTCCATGTCATAAGTGAAGCGGGTAGTGACCGAGCGGTCCCCGTCGCCGCGCGCGGTGATCGGAACCCGCAGTTCGCCCAGTTTGATGTTCTTGTCGACGGTGGGGCTTTCACCCTGATAGACATCGATGCGCAGAAACTTCTGTTCGGCGGAGACTGGGTGGAACGTATCCTCGCGACTTACCGGCACCACGCTGTTGCGCTGGATGATGGGATGGAAATAGCCCGACCGTTCCTTGCCGTCCGGCCCCATTCGCGACACCTGGGTGCCAAGTGTGTAGGGGCAGACATCGGTCAACACGATCTCCCGCAGCGCGCTGTCGCGTGCCTTCATGCCGGCAGCGACGGCTGCACCCAGAGCGATTGCCTGATCGGGGTTGATGTGACGCAAGGGCAGACGTCCGAACATGCGCGCTGCTAAGCGGGTGACCATCGGCATGCGAGCGGCGCCGCCGACCAGGATGATGTCGTCCAACGCCTCGGGCTTGAGCCTTGCATCGCGGATTGCGCGCTCGATGGGCGCACGCATGCGCTGCAGTAGTGGTTCGCACAGCTGCGCGTAGCGTGGCTCGTCGATGACCCATTGCAGTTCGCGACCAGCAAGCGTGATTTCCAGGTTCGCCTGGCCGATGCCGCTCAGCTCACGTTTGAGCTGTTCCAGGCGCTGCATGAGTTGCGCGGCTTCGGCGGCACTCAGCGTGGCGGCATCGAGCTTGTTGTCCTGTTTGAATGCGCGCGCAAGGACTTCCAGGAAATCTTCGCCGCCCAGAAAGTTATCGCCGGCGCTGGCATGCACTTCCACGATGCCGTCGAACAGTTCCAGTACCGAAACGTCGAAAGTACCACCGCCCAGGTCCAATACCAGGATGCTTCCTTCGCGCTCGCGCTGCTGCAGGCCATAGGCCAGCGCGGCGGCGGTCGGTTCGTTGATCAGGCGCTCGACGCGGATGCCGGCCAGCTGCCCGGCTGCGCGGGTTGCCTTGCGCTGCGCGTCGGAGAAATAGGCCGGCACGCTGATGACGGCTTCTTCGACCTTGTGGCCAAGCGCGGCCTCTGCATCGGCCAAGAGTGAGCGCAGTACCAATGCAGACAATTCTTCTGGACGAAAGCGATGTTCGCCCAGCCGTGTCTCGCGCTCGGTGCCCATCCAACGCTTGAAATGGGCGACGCTTTCGCCGGGGTGGCTGACCAGCCGGTCACGCGCGGCCTGACCAACCAGCACCGCGTCATCGGCAACGCTGACCACCGACGGCGTCAGCAGCTGTCCATGCGGATTGGGGAAGAGTACCGGGCCATCGGCGCTGTGCATGCCGATCGAAGAGTGCGTTGTACCCAGATCTATACCAACGATCATCCTTGAATATCCTGTCCTGATTGGTCGAAGGATTGTAGGCAAGGGTCGGTCCTGCGACCACATTCATCTGTGCAAGGTTGCTGCGACTGGCTTGCACAGCTACTGTCTCCGCCTGTTCTGTAACCCTCTGGAGTTCTGATGACGCGTAAACCACTTGCTGCCGCGCTGGCGCTTGGCATGAGCCTGGCCACTGCTGCCGCCCACGCCAACGAAGGCATGTGGATGCCCACACAGCTGCCGGAACTGGCCAGGACGCTGAAGGACGCCGGTTTCAAGGGTGACCCGAAGCAGTTGGCCGACGTGACCGCGCCGCCGTTGAGCGCGGTGGTACGTGTCGGCGGCGGTACCGGTGCATTCGTCTCCAACGACGGCCTGTTGCTGACTAATCACCACGTGGCCTATGGCGTCATCCAGTACAACGCCAGCAAGGAGCACAACACCATCGATGATGGCTTCATTGCCCAGGGCCGCGACGATGAGCGAGCTGCCAACCCGGATTACCGGGTGCTGGTGACGGTGGGTTTCGACAAGGTCACTGATGAGGTGCTCAAGGATGCACGCGGCAAGACCGGGCGCGCCTACTTCGACGCGGTGGAAAGTGCGCGCAAGCGCATCGTCGCCGACTGCGAGGTCGAAGGCCGTGTGCGTTGCTCGGTAGCCAATATGTATTACGGCAGCGACTTCTATTGCATCCGTCAGCTGGAGTTGACCGATATCCGCTTGGTCTATGCACCGCCGCGCGCGATCGGCAACTACGGCGATGAAATCGATAATTTCATGTGGCCGCGCCACACCGGCGATTTCACCTTGCTGCGCGCGTACGTGGGCAAGGACGGCAAGCCGGCGCCGTACAGCAAGGACAATGTGCCTTACCAGCCGCCGGCGCATCTGAAGATGTCGTTGGATGGTCCCAAGGAAGGTGACTTCGCTATGTTGGCCGGCTATCCGGGCACTACCTATCGGCTGCGCACCGCTGATGAGTTCGCCAGCCAGATCGATACCGTGTTGCCGCGCCGTGTCGAGGTGTTCCAGCAGTTGATCGATGTGATCGAAGCGCAGGGCAAGGACAGCACCGATGCACGCACGCGTTACGCCTCGCAACTGCAGTCGCTGAAGAACAACCGCAAGCGGGCCGCCGGTGAGCTGGAAGGCCTGCTGCGCAGTGACGCCAAGACGCAGCGTGCACAGGATGAGCAGGCGATGCTGGCCAGTGCCGACGGCAAGTACAAGGCCGATATCGATGCGCTGTTTGCATCACTGGCGGCGGGACAGCAGGCAGGTACCGGCGAGTTCCTGCTCAGCACCTTGACCGGGCAGACCCAGCTGCTGCGTTCGGCAATGCTGCTTGAGCGCCTGCGCATCGAATCGGCGAAGCCTGACGCGCAGCGCGAAAGCGGTTACCAGCAGCGTGACCATGCCTTGATCGAAGGTGTGCTCAAGCAGGTACAGCGTCGTTACGATCCGGCCACCGAGAAGGCGTTGATCAGTGCGCTGGTGCTGCGCTACCAGCAGCTGCCCGACGACCAGCGCGAGCGCGGCTACGACGACGTTTTCGGCCGCACGCCGGCGCAACTGACGCAGCGTCTGGATGCGCTCTACAAGGGCACCGGCCTGGGTACCGAGGAAGCACGCTTGTCGCGCTTCGCCACCGCCAAGCAAGGCCAGGCGGTAGCAGCTGACCCGCTGATGCAGGCCGCAGCGGCGCTGGTGCAGGCGCAGATCGCTGCGGAGGCCAAGAGCAAGGAGCGCGAAGGCGAGCAGCTGCGCCTGCGTCCGTCCTACATGCAGGCCCTGTTTGCCTGGCGTGCAAGCCAGGGCAGGGCGGTGTACCCGGACGCCAACAGCACCCTGCGTATCAGCTACGGCAAGGTCGAGGCGCTGCACCCGCGTGATGCGGTCAGCTACGCGCCGGTGACCACGGTGGCCGGCATCGTCGAGAAGAACACCAACACGGTGCCGTTCGACGCGCCCAAGCCGCTGCTGGCAGCGATCGCCAAGGGCGACTTCGGCAGTACTGCCGATCCGGCCCTGAAGACGCAGACGGTCAACTTCCTGACCAACCTGGACACCACTGGTGGCAACTCCGGCTCACCGGTGCTCAATGCCAAGGGCGAGCTGATCGGCCTGAACTTCGATTCCAACTGGGAATCGGTCAGCGCCAGCTGGTGGTTCGATCCGCGTTACAAGCGTGCCGTGCACGTGGATATGCGTTACCTGCGCTGGTTGCTGGCCAAGGTCTATCCGGCACCGGCGCTGCTGCAGGAAATGGGCGTGCCTGCCGAGTAAGCGGAACAGAATGGGCGGCGCGAAAGCGCCGCTCATTCCATTCATAAAACGCTGTGTACCCAGTTTTCGCGATAACTGACATTACGCTGAGCTAAAATCCCAGACATACACGGGCTGTTTACTTGGCCCCGACAGGGAGAGTGTGTGGCATCGGATCTGAACTATGCGCCCGTTGGCGCAGCCAATCCCTTGGCCTTGGCGCCGCTACGTATCTGGATTGTCGGTAACCTGGAGCTGTTGCAACCGTTGTTGCCCTACGGTGCCCAGATACAGGCGCTGGACAGTGTTGAGGCGCTGTACCGCGAGTTGGTGATCGTTCCCTGCGACATCGTTGTGATCGATACCACCCGGGTCCGCGCCGGTTTGGTCGAAACCGTCGAGCATCTGCGCCGTCGTGACGACCTGGGCGTGGTGCTGTTGGTGGACCCACTCACTCCGAAACTCATTGCCGATGGCCTGTGGGCCGGCGCTGACGCCTGTTTGCCGCATCGGCCGGAGCCTGAATTCCTTGCAGCCAAGCTGTACAGCCTGCGCCGGCGCCTGCCCGGTGAAGCGGCACAATTGATGGAAGCCGCCGGCCCCGATAGCGGCAACGGCAGCTGGTCGCTGGAAGCCGACGGCTGGGACCTGCGTGGGCCCAATGCCCAGAGACTGGCGCTGACCGAGGCTGAACGCGCATTTCTCACTTTGCTGTTCTCCTCGCCGGCCGAGACAGTCGCCCGCGAGCGCCTGATTACCGCCCTCACCGACCAGCCCTGGAGCTTTGATCCGCACCGGATTGAAGTGCTGGTGCACCGTTTACGCAACCGCGTGCAGTCGGCAACCGGCTGTACCCTGCCGGTCCGCGCAGTTCGGGGTGTCGGTTACCGTTTGACGGTCTAGTTCACACTTTTTCGTTTAACCTAAATTCACTTATTTGAAGATGTGCTTATTCACATTTGTGACTGAAGGAATAAGTAAAACCTTCGTTAAATCAACGTGATAGCTATTTCACGAGGGCGGCCCTAGGTCCGTTGCGATAGTAAGTGAGAGTTTCCGTCATTGAGCGGAACTGAATAGGCGCGTGCACGCCGTAAGAATCGCCGCGATCAAAAGCACCTCACGGTGCTGAATTGGCAGTTCGTTTTTGGGGCGAACTGTCTGACCACACGAATTTTTCCGGGCTGCCAGAACTGGCGGCCCGTGCGCGCAGCGTATGCAAGAGGTTTGCACGGTGAACAAGCAATTCGAGCAGGACACGGGCTCCGGCCACGCTTTTGACATGGCCGAAGCACGCCAGCAACAGCGGAACTGGCTGCAGATGGCGTACCAAGGCGGGCTGCGCAAGTTGGCGGCTTTGGGTTTGATGGCTGGTCTGATGGCTGCGGCCCCCGCTGCGATGGCGTACAACGTCGGCCTGTCGTCGTTCAATGATGCGACCAGCCCTTGGTTGATGGCCAACGGCGACCCATCCGGCACCCACGACGGCAGCAACCTGACGCCGGTGGGGGGCATCGTGGTCTACGACGCTGTCGTCGCCAATATCGAGGCCAGCCCGGTTACGGGCATCGCCGCGGTGTTCGACATGGCACCGGGCATGACGGTCTACGAGATCCCGTCCAACTGCAGCAGCCAGACAACAACGGCTGGCGCGCTGCGCATCGTCTGCACGTTTGCCTCGCTGCCCGCGCTGGGCATCGAGGCGTTCCAACTCAAGATCGCCACCAACGGCATGGCCAAGTCGGTCGTCAATGTGCACGGTGCGGTAGGCGCGGTCAGTGCGTTGCCGGCGCTCAATGAAAGTGTGCAGGCGCTGGATCCGGCGACGCACGCTTTCTTCCAGGGCGATACCAACACCACCAACAACAAGCTTTCAGACAACACCACGCTGACCGACTCGGCCGATCTGGGACTTACCAAAACCAGTAACCCGGCTGCGCCCGCCAGTGTCGTTGGCGGTGGCGAAGTTACCTATACGTTGACGGTGACCAACAAGGGACCGGGCCCGGCGAGCAACTTCAATGTCGCCGATAAGTTGCCTTCCGGCTTTACCGTGGTTGCCAGCAGCTTCCAAGGCACCGGTTGGAGCTGGGATGCAGGCACCACCACCGCGACCCACGCCGGTGGCCTGGCCGCGAATACCACCACCACCTTCAGTTTCAAGGCAAAGGCCGACATATCGGCCGGTGATGTCACCAACCATGCCTTGGTCAAATCGGTCGGCACGATGGATACGCAGCCGAACAACAACTCGGCCCAGGCCAACACCAGGGTCAGGCCTGGTGCTGATCTGGGTGTGGATCTGGCTTGGAGCAAGAGTCCTGCCATCACCGATCAGCCGCTGGATCTGAGGATCACCGTCACCAACAAGGGGCCGGAGACCGTCAACGATGCCGTGATCAAGGGCAGCCTGCCCGCTGGCATGCCGTGGAACGGCGTGGATGTCAGCCAGGCGCCGGGCTGGGTCTGCGCACCGGATGTGCCCGGTGCCGATCCGGTAGCCTTTTCCTGTACGCGCCAGCCGGGCTTCAGCAAGTCCGCCATCGGCGAAGTGATCACCATCAACAGCACGGCACCGACCACGCCTGGTGATTACACCGCTTCGGCGACGGTGGATTCGGCGCTGCTTGAAGACCCGGTGGCCACCAATGACAGCGACAGCGCCACCGTCTCGGTGTTGGCCGATGGTGCCGATCTTCAGCTGGACAAAACCAAGGTCAATCTGCAATCGCTGACCGATCCCACCCTGGCGCCAAACAAGGTGCCGGCAGGCAACACCGCGGCCAGCGACATGTTGTCTACGTTGACGCTGCGCAACAACGGACCGGCAAACGTCATTGGCAACGCCGAGATCCAGGAGCTGCTCGCTGAAGGCGAGGAGTTCAAGAATGTGCTCGACGGTCCCTTCACCTGTGCCGCGGTACCTGCGGCATGGAGCAGCGGTGTGCGCCAGTTGGTCACCTGTACGCTCAAAGCGCCGTCCTATCCGTTCAATCTTGGCCAGACGCGGACGGTGCGGTTGATCACCCGTGCGCGCGAGCTGGGAACGGGCCCCGACGGATCCTTGGTCAACCAGGCCTGCACCGGTGGCAGCACGCCGCCCGCTTACACAGGTCCTCCGGTTGCCAATGAGCCGACCACCAATACCGGTGTGAACGCCGACAAGGTCACCGCCAACGATTGCGCTTCCGCTGGTGACGGCATGGCGGTCACCACCGGCGTCGCCAATCTGAAGGTGAGCAAGGAAACCCGAGCGCCGAACGCCGGCGACCGTGTACTGAAAGTCACCGATACCGAGATGAGCTACATCATCACGGTTACCAACACTGGCGATGCCACTGCCGGCGTCGTGGTGAACGACAAGATTCCCGGCTGGTCGAGCTTCACCAAGGCGACGGTGACCGACACTGCTGGTTGGGCTTGCACGGCAATAGAAACCGTCATCTGTCGCTCCGAAGCGATGGTTATGGCAAACGGCGCCGTCAACACGATCACTATCAAGCTGACCCACACCGATGGTGTCTCGCCGGGCTTCCTTGTCGACAGTGTCGGCAAGGTACTTGCGTGCCCGAATGCGCCGCCGGTTCTGCCGAACCAGCAGCACTTCCATTGCAACACCGTCGGCGTAGGTATCGACGGTGCGCAGCCGGGCTCGCTGGGTGAGGGTGACTGGTCGGACAACTACGCCAGCGACTGGGTCAGTGTCGAGCGCTACGCGAACATGAAGACGCAGAGCAAGAGCATCACCAGCGGCGCCAACGATGGCCAAGCCGGTGTCAACTCGGTCTACCGCGTCGAGTACCGGAATGACGGTCCGTCGACCGTGCCGGGTGTGGTCATGCGTGACACCTTCAAGCTGCTCGCAGGCGACGCCGGTTTTGTGCTGATCGATGCCAAGACAGCTGGTGGTGCGACATGCAGTGTCGTCGACAAGGACGCGGGTATTGTCCAAGTACAGGGGCAGGGCGGCATTTCCTACTCCAATAGCGACACCACCCAAGTACAGACCTTGACGATCGCTTGCCCAGCGTCGGATTTTTCGGCAGGCAGCGAGCAGACCCTCAACGTCACCATTCGCCCCAACGTCAACAGCGGCAATACCGGCCGTTACGTCGACAATACCGGCAACTTCACCATCAATACGGGTACCGGTGCGGACTACCACGGCATTGATGCCAATGGTGATTTCATCTACAACAGCAATACCGATGTCAGTGACGACACCAAGGACGCCAGACTTAACTTCAAGCAGGGCGAGGCTGACCTTGCTGTGCAGAAGAAGGACGTGTTCGATTCGTTCAAGGACCCGATTGGCTACGACGGTACCCAGCCGGCAAAGAACGTACTGACGTATATGCTCGAGCTCACCAACGGTGGCCCGTCCATTGCTACCAACGCAATTGCCAAAGACTGGCTGACGCCACCGGAAGGCAAGACCGTCACCTTCATCGGTGCATCTGCCACTTCATCCGTTAATGACGCCGATTACGGCAGCACGCTTTGCGCGGTACAGGGCCCGGCAGCCGTGACCGGCAATAGTACGGGTACCGCCAAGCTGCACGTGATCTGCAACATGCCCGGTGCGGGCTACGGCGCGAACAATGCGCCAGGTGTGATCTCCTCGGCTACCGGCCAGAACAAGTCTTTCGTATACCTTCGCTACCGCTACGACACCGAGCCGGGTGCCAGTGGCGATACGGTAAGGAATCAGGTTGTAGTCAGCTCCTCGGAAGTGGACCCGCAGGGCGGCAACAACGACGTCACCGAAACCACGACGCTGTACATGACGGCGGACATGGGCGTGGAAAAGACCATGGTCGTGACCGCGCCCAGCGTCGATCCGAGCGTGGCATTGCCGGCCAGCGTTGCCGTGGTCAGCATCAAGCAGAACTTCTGGTATGTACTGACCGCTACCAACCATGGTTCGGGCCAGAGTCTTGCCCGTGATCGCGCGAAGGCAACCGGTGGTGGTGGCACCGTCATCGTCGACACCTTGCCTGTCGGCGTGGTGGTCACCGATCCGTCCGGGATCCGTTGGCAGAAGACCGGTCCTGCATTTGCCGGAGCCTCGCCGAATGGCGCGGGCACCTGCACCTTGGCCTCGCGCACGATCACCTGCGAAGTCGGTGACGTGACCTTCGCCAGTGGCAACCTTGGCACCGTGCGCATCATCGTGCCGTCGCGCTGGGATGACTTGCCACCTGGCAGCACGGCACCGCTGGGAACCTCGAACAACACCGCCAAAGTCACCACCGAACAGATCGATCCGAATCCGAGCAACGACACCACCACCGTTCCGTTGAATGTGGTCAACCTGTCGATCGCTGGCTACGTATTCGTGGACAGCAATGGCGGTGCCAGCGATGGCATCAAGCAGGGCGGTGAGACCGGCATCAACAATGTCACCATCACCCTGACCGGCAAGGACTTCAACGGTGCGGACGTAACCAAGACGCTGATCACGGCTGGCGGCGGCGCGTACCGCTTCGACAACCTGCCGCCATCTGATGCCAACGGCTACACCGTTACCCAGAGCCACGTGGCCGGATACAGCAATGGTCTGGTGGATCCGCCGACCACGGGCGTCGATTCGGCAACGTTCAATCCCGGTTCGTATCTGGCAGCGGTCAACTCCACCTACGTGGCGGTGGTCACCCCCAGCGTGGTGGCAAACCTCGGCACCATCGGCACCAAGGGTGCCACTGCAATCAACTACAACTTCCCGAAAGTTCAGGCGGTCACCCTGTCCGGCTATGTCTATGCGGATATCGGTTTGAACGATGTGCGTGACGTGGGCACTGATCCGGGCATTACCCCGGCCACGGTCGAGCTGCTGGATGCAGCTGGCAACGTGATTGCTACTGAAACAACCATTGCAGGTGGCTACTACATATTCACCGAACTACACCCGGGCCTGATCTACAGCCTGCGTGAGCCGTTGCCGGCGGGTTACCAGGACCGCCCGAGCGCGATCAACCCGGGCCAGATTGGCGGCGTGCTGTGCACGACCTGCACCACGCAGACCGTTGCTACCAATGCCTCGCGCATCGACAACATCAAGTTGGTTGCAGGCAATGGCACCGAGTTCAACTTCGGCGAAGCGCAGGTGGCATCGGTGGCCGGTGTTGTCTATGTGGATCGCGAAGACTCCACCGGCACCGGCCTGTATGACGGCAACGGCGCTTTCAACAGCGGCGTGGACCGTGGCTTGGGCGGCGTCGCGATTGCCTTGTACGACGAAAACGGCACGACGTTGCTGGCCCAGACAACGACAGATGCGGGCGGCGCGTACGGTTTCGTCGACTTCAACGTTGCCAGTGGCAAAGTGGTCGCCGGTGCCCGCTATCAGATCCGGCAGACCCAGCCGACTGCTTTGCGCAGCGGCAAAGAAGCCACCAACAATGTAATCAACACCATCCAGGTACCTGCGGTTGGCCTGCAGGCGCAGAACTTCGGTGAAGTCGCCGGCAGCATCAGCGGCCGGATTTACCTGGATGCCGCCAATGACGGCGTTTACAGCGCCACGGACGCGGACCTGAATGGTGTGGGCGTGACGTTGGGCGCCGGCGTTCTGAACGTGTTTGGTGAAGCAGTGGCCGTACAGCAGACCGTTGCCGGCAAGTACGTGTTCCGCGACCTGCCCAATGGCAGCTATGTGGTTACCGAGCAGACCCAGCCGCTGTTCAACACAGTAGTGACGCTGAACGGTGCGACCAACCCGGGCTCCGTCAGCGCCGGTGGTACTGCAGGCCAGCCGACCAGCAAGAGCGTGGTGCCCTCGGCCATCAGTGGCATCACCCTGCCCGCCGGTGGTTCCTCGCTAGACAACAACTTCGGCGAGATCCTGCCGGTTTCCGTGGTCGGTACGGTGTTCATGGACGTCAACAACGACGGCGTCATGAGCGGTGCTGCCGAGGTCGGGCTGGATGGCGTTCTGATCCAGCTGACCGGTGTGGATGATCTGGGTCCGGTCACCACCACCATGGTGGTGCCGGTGAACACCGCCAATGGTGGCAAGTTCCTGTTCGAAGGTCTGCGCCCGGGTACCTATGTACTGACCGAGCCGAACCAGCCGACCGGTACCGCCAACGGCATCACCACCGCAGGTACGGTGTCGGGCATCACGTCCGGCACCGCAACGCCGGTGACCACGCTGCCCAGCGCCATTTCGGCCATCAACCTGACCGTGCCTGGCAGCGCCTCCATCGACAACCTGTTTGGCGAAACCCCGCGTGACAGCAGCATCAGCGGCAAGGTGTGGCTGGATACAAATGACGACGGCATTGTTGGCTCGGGTGAGAATGGTCTGGGTGGGGTGACGGTAACGCTGGAAGGCACTGCAACCGACGGCACCAAGATCAGCGAAACCGTTACCACCAATCCGGATGGCAGCTACGCCTTTGTAGGCCTGCCGCCGGGCGATTACACGATTACCGAACCGACCCAGCCGGCAAACACCGTGGACGGCAAGACCGTGCCAGGCAGCACCGGCGGCACCGCGGGCAAGCAGGGTGATCCGGCATCGGTGATCAGCAAGATCACGCTTGGTGTGACCACCCACTCGGTGGACAACAACTTTGCTGAACTGCCGTCCGGCAGCATCAGTGGCCGCGTCTACAACGACAGCAACGACAACGGCGTGATCGAGCCGGACGAAGTTGGCTATGCCAACGTCGACGTGGAGTTGACCGGTGTCGACGACATGGGCGTGGCTGTCAACATCACGCTCAAGACCGACAAGGATGGGCGTTACAGCTTCGATGGACTGCGCCCGGGCACCTATGAGGTGACCGAGCCGACCCAGCCGCCGGCAACGCTGAACGGTTTCACCTCGCCGGGCACCATTGGTGGCCAGCGTGTGGGAACGGCCACCGACAAAACGACGGTGCCTTCGAAGATCAGCGCGATCAAGCTGACCATCGGCGCGAAATCCATCGACAACAACTTCGGTGAGATCGGTGATTCGCCGGACATGCTGGTGAGCAAGTCGTCCAACACGGTGAAGTTCACCGTCAACAACGTGGCCAGCTACACCATCCGCGTGCGCAATGGCGGGCAGAAGCCGTCCTTCGGCGAGTACATCGTCAAGGATCGTCTGCCGGTTGGCCTGAGCCTGGCTGAAGTTCCGGCCGGTAACGGCTGGACCTGTTCCGGCGCGATTGGTGATGCACGCTTTGAATGCCGTAGCTCGGAAGTGGTCAATGCCGGTGCTACCTCGTTGTCCGACATTACCGTCAAGGCCAATGTCTCGGCCGAAGCGGCCAATGCCGGCACCGTCAATAACGCGGTGTTGATTGAAGGCGGCGGCGAGAACGAGTTCCGTACCCCGACCACCACCGAGCGCAACAACTTTGAAGGTGACGTCAGCACGCTGCCGGTGTGCGATACCGCCATCAGTCAGAATGCCTGCCGCGTGCCCAACCAGGTGCAGCTGTCGGCTTCGGTCGGCGGCACCGTGTGGTTCGACATCGGTAGCGAAGACACCTTGTTGGACGGCGGCGATCAGCGCCTGCAGGCGTGGATCGTGGAGCTGGTCGATGCGACCACCGGTGTGGTGAGCAAGAGCACCACCACTGCGGCCGATGGCAGCTATCGCTTTGGCGATGTTGTCCCGGGCGAGAAGTGGAACATCCAGTTCCGTGAGCCAGCCTCCGGTGTGGTGTGGGCATGGCCGGTCAACAAGGAAACCGCCGCTGGCATAAACGTCTCCTGTGACGCGACCAATGCCATCAACAGCAGCGGTACCTCGGCCTGCCGTGTCACCGAGAACGGACGTAGCCAGCTGCAGGTCGTGCTTCAAGCCGGCCAGCATCTGCCGCAGCAGAGCCTGCCGGTGGATCCGTCCGGTGTGGTGTATGACGCCGTCACCCGTGATCCGGTGCCGGGCTCCATCGTCACCATCACGCCGGTAGGCGTGTGCAATGGCTATGACCCGATGACCGCCATCCTCAATGCCGGCGCCGGTGGTTACCGCGTGGAAGGCAATGCGGTATCGATGACGGTAGGCAGCAATGGCTATTACCAGTTCACCTTCGGCCCGGCTGCGCCGGCGCGTTGCGAGCTTCGCCTGACGGTGACGCCGCCGGGTGGCTACCAGTTCGTGTCCTCGTTGATCCCGGCGCAGGACGGTTCGCTGTCCCCGGCCGGTGCTGCGGGCAGCAGCCATCTGGTGCAGCCGCAGGCCAATGCACCCACCGGTGCAGTGGGCACGCCGACCCAGTACTGGCTGACCCTGTTCGCAGGTTCGTCGACCGCTGGCATCGTGCACAACCACATCCCGCTGGATACCGCGCAGGCCACCGGCCTGGTCATCACCAAGACCGGTGATCGCCAGACCGCTGAAATCGGTGACACCGTGCAGTACACCATCACCGTGCGGCAGACCGCCGGCAGTGCGATGGCCACCTTGAACGTGGTCGATACGCTGCCGCGTGGCTTCACCTACATCGACGGCACTGGCCGTGTGGGTGGGCGCGCCGTTGAAGATCCGTTCGGCAAGCCGGGCCCGCGTCTGGGCTTCAACCTTGGCCCGATCAACGTCGGCCAGCAGCTGGTGCTCACCTACCGGGTGCGCGTCGGCGTCGGTGCGCAGCAGGGCGATGGCATCAACCGTGCGCAGGCACATGGTTGCTCGATCAGCGGTGGCTGTATCGATCCGGGCACGATGACGCCGGTACCGGGTTCGATTCCGTCCAACCGTGCCGAGTACCGCGTGCGCGTCACCGGCGGCGTCTTCACCGAGGAAGCCTGTGTGCTGGGCAAGATCTTCGTGGACTGCAACAACAACCACGTGCAGGACGAGGAAGAGCTGGGCATCCCGGGCGTACGCATGTACTTCTCCAACGGCACCTGGATGATTTCCGATTCCGAAGGCAAGTACAGCTACTGCGGCCTGACCCCGCAGAGCCACACCTTGAAGGTGGACCCGTCCACCTTGCCGGTGGGCGCACGTCTGACCACCAGCAGCAACCGCAACCTGGGTGATGCCGACAGCCTGTTCCTGGACCTGAAGAACGGTGAGCTGCACCGCGCCGACTTCGTCGAGGGCAGCTGCTCCAACCCGCTGCTGGAGCAGGTGAAGGCGCGTCGTACCCAGGGTGAGGTGCGCGCACCGGAAACCGAAACCGGGCAGTCGCAGCTGCGCTTTGACAGCAAGCCCGCCCGTGCGCCGCAGCAGGCCACGGACTCGTCCAATCAGAGACCGATCGTGCAACCGCGACCCAACCCGCCGTCCGCGGCGGCCCAGCAGGAGGTGCAGCCATGAGCCGCACCGCCCTGCGCAAGATGCCGCGCGTAAGCCTGTTGGCCTGCGCATTGGCAACGGCTTCACTGCCGCTGATGGCCCAGAACGTGGGCAGCAGCACCCGCTTCACCCCGGTAATCGGTGACAGCAGCACGCTGTATCCGCGCTCGTTGACCACCACCGATGCGCCGCCGGAAGTGGTGGCTGCGCGTTCGGGTGAAGTGGATTACAGCCGCAATGCCGGTGTTGATCGTGTCTCGGTGGAAGTAGACCGCGACGGCGTGCCAGCCGATGGGCAGACGCCGGTGCACGTCACCGTGCATCTGCTCGGTGCCGACGGCAAGCCGCTGGCAGGCAAGTCCTTCGTCACCATCGAGAACAGCGGTGGTCGCATCCGCCTGCCGGGCTCGCGTACCGATGAGTTCGGCCCGGGTGCCAGCGACGCCGACAAGGTGATGCCGGGCATCCAGGTGGAAGTTGAAAACGGTGTTGCCGAGTTCGACCTGATCGCCCCGCATGATCCGCAGGACGTACTGCTGCGCATCACCGCCGGTGGCGAAACGGCCCAAGGCACCATTGGCTTCCTGCCGGAAATGCGCGACATGCTCGCCACCGGCTTGATCGAAGGCGTGCTGAACTTCCGCAACAAGTCCAACGCCAGCCTGATCTCGCCGGTGCAGCACAACGATGCGTTTGACCGCGACATCCGCCGCTGGGAGAAGCAGTTCAACAACGGCAAGGCCAGCGCTTCGGCGCGCACTGCGTTCTTCGTCAAGGGCCGCATCAAGGGTGAGTACCTGCTCACTGCAGCCTATGACTCGGACAAGGATGTACGCGGCCGCCTGCTGCGTGACATCCAGCCGGAAGAGTTCTATCCGGTCTACGGCGATTCCTCGCTGCGTGGCTTCGATGCACGCTCGGCCGAGCGCCTGTATGTGCGCGTGGACAACAAGCGCAGCTACCTGCTGTACGGTGATTTCCAGACCGGCGACACCCTGGCCACCACCAGTGGCATCGGCGGCAGCGGCCCGATTCCGCAGCGCAGCCTGAGTACCTACAACCGCACCGCGACCGGCCTTGGCTGGCACTTTGAAAGTGAGCGTGTGCGTACCAATGTGTTCGCCATCGAGGATTCGCTGCGGCAGATCATCGAGGAGTTCCGCAGCCAGGGCAGTGGCCCGTACGCACTGCGTAACAACGCGGTGCTGGAAGGCAGCGAGCGCGTCGAGATGATCGTGCGTGACCGCAACCAGCCTTCGCGCATCGTCTCGGTCAAGCCGCTGGCACGTCTGGTGGACTACAGCTTCGAGCCGTTCTCCGGCCGCATCCTGCTCAACCAGTTCCTGCCCTCGTTCGACAGCGACTTGAATCCGGTCTCGCTGCGCATTACCTATGAACTCGATCAGCAGACCGAGAAGTTCTGGGTGGTGGGCGCCGATGGCCAGTTCAAGCTGACCGACAAGCTGGAAGTCGGTGCGTCGGCGGTCGAAGACCAGAACCCGTATGCCGAGTTCAAGATGGGCAGCGTCAACGCTGGTTATCGCTTCGGCCAGAACACCATGCTGGTGGCCGAGTTCGCGCGCACCCAGAGCGAGGTCAATACCAACTCGCTCAACCAGGTCACCTCGCAGGGTTTGAAGGACATTACCGGCCAGGTTGAAGGCGACGCATGGCGCGTCGAGTTCGCCCATGACGGTGACAAGTTCGACGCGCGCCTGTTTGGTGCGCGTACCGATCCGGAATTCAACAACCAGGCATCACCGCTGTACGGCGGCCGTGGCGAATACAGCGGCCGCATGTCCTATGCCGTTGGCCCGCGCCTGGAGTTGTACGTTGAAGCCCTGCGCAGCGAAGACCGCAACCCGGATGGCGGCAAGCGTGATGCCGGCGGTGCCGGTGTGCGCGTCGCGGCCACCGAGCGCCTGACCCTGGACTTCGGCCTGCGCAGCATCCGTGAAACCATCGGCATCACCTCGCCGTGGTCGAGCACCGGCTATGGCCAGTTGTCTGGCCTGACCGGTGGTTTTGCTACCGGTTCCAGCGGCGGCGCCCTGGGCTACGGCCAGCAGGCGCTGGACCCGGCCACCGGCCTGATGGTGATCAACAGCGGCGGCAACGGTGACACCCTGACCAGCGACTTGCCGGTAGGCACCAAGCTGGAATCGGACAGCGCCCGCGTCGGCGTTGGCTACCGCTTCAACGACAAGTTCAGTGGCGGCGCCGAGTACGAACAGAGCGTCAGCGGCGAAGACCGCAACCGCGTTGCCGCCGGCATGGACTACCAGCTGTTCGAGCGCAGCCGTATCTACGGCCGCTATGAAAAGCAGACCGGTCTGACCAGCGCCTACGGCATCACCACCACCGACCGCGAGGCCGATGCGCTGGTGTTCGGTATCGACAGCAGCTACATCCGCGATACCCAGGCGTTCTCCGAGTACCGCCTGCGTGATGCCATCAGTGGCCGTGATGTGCAGGCCGCCTCGGGTATCCGCAACAACTGGGATATCGCCAAGGGCCTGCGCCTGAGCAGCTCGATCGAGCGCGTCAACGTGGTCGCTGGCGATACCGGTGACAGCACCGGTCTGGCCCTCGCCCTGGATTACAGTGCCAACCCGCTGTGGCGCGGCGCGATCCGTGCCGAGCACCGCATCTCCGAAGACGTGCCGGGCACCACGACCAGCAACGAGGCCTTCACGACCTCACTGCTGCAGTTCATGGTTGCGCGCAAGCTGAGCCGCGATTGGACGCTGTTGGGCCGCAATTACCTGCTGGCCACCAACTACGAAGAACGCGGCGATGTACTGCAGGACCGCTTCCAGATCGGCCTGGCCTACCGCGACACCGACCGCAACCGCATCAACGCCTTGATGCGCTACGAGTACAAGCTCGAGCGCGACGAAAGCGGCCTGACCCTGCTCAACGGCGACGTGGTGAGTGGTACCAGCCAGGATGTACGTACCCGTGCGCACATCATCTCCACCCACGCCGACTGGCATCCGTCGCGGCCGTGGTGGTTGACCGGTCGTATTGCCGGCAAGTGGCAGCGCGACCAGTTCGCCTATGGCGATGGCAGCCGCGTCAACAGCAGCTTCAATGCGGTGCTGGTGTCCGGTCGTATCGTGTACGACATCACCGAAAACTGGGATATCGGCGTGCTCGGTTCCACCTTCCGTGGCCAGTACGGTGCCAACCAGTTTGCCTATGGCGCGGAAGTGGGCCGTTTGCTGCGGCAGAACCTGTGGCTGTCGGCCGGTTACAACTGGACCGGTTTTGAAGGCGACAGTGATCTCAATGGCTACGAGTACACGCAGCAGGGCTTCTTCCTGCGCCTGCGCTTCAAGTTCGACGAAGACCTATTCCGTCGGGACCCGGTCCGCTACCGCGACCCGGCCCGCTGAGGACGACACCATGACCTTTATGCATACCAAGAACCGTCCGCTGCGCAGCTTGTTGGCTGTTGCCGTCCTCGCTGTCGCCGGTACTGCCGGCGCCCAGCAGACCCAGCTCAACCCGCAGGCAAAACGTATCAGCGATGAAGCCATCCATGCCGACCTGCAGTCGTATGAAACGACCCAGGGCCGCATCCAGGCGCTCAACGATGGTGGTCGCCCGATCCGCGACTACCACCTGTCCAAGGCGCAGTGCTGGCTGGACGTGTCCTTCCACGAATACACCCGCAACGACCGCAGCGCCTTCCCGCAGGAAGCGCTGACCGAGTCGGAGAAGCTGATCGTGGACATGGAGAACGGCGTCTCGCCGATCCCCACCGACACCGCCCTGGTCAACGGCGCCAAGTACCTGCGTGCCGATCTGTGGCAGCGCCTGAAGGTCATCCACGGCACGCCGGGCTTTGCCTGCGCCTCGCAGAAGGTGGCCTGTGGTGAAGTGGAGCTGGTGCATGCTGGCAACGAGTTCAACCAGCAGCAGTGGCGCCATTCCAAGCCCTACATCCAGATCGCCGAAGACCTGGTCAACGAAGCCGAAACCGCAGCGCGCCTGTGCGGCGTCGATCCGGCTGGCCCGGTGGTTGCACCGGTCGCAGCAGGCCCGTTGATCGCCAACGTGCTGTTCGAGTTCGACCGTAACGGCTACAAGGACATCCGCACCTACTCGCTGGAGAGCGTTGACCGCGCCTTGGCCACCATCCGTAACGAGAAGCGTGAACTGGCCGGGGTGACCCTGGTTGGCCACGCTGACCGCATGCAGGGCAATGGCTTCGACTACAACCAGGCCCTGTCCGAGCGTCGCGCCAAGACCGTGCGTGAGTTGCTGATCGGCCGCGGTGTGCCGGCGGACAAGATCCGTTACGAGTACCGCGGTGACACCCAGCAGGTGCAGCAGTGTGACGGCGTCAAGCCGCGTGCCGCCTTGCTGGAATGCCTGCTGCCGAACCGCCGTGTGGAAGTGCGGTTTGAGTTGGCGCAGTAAGTTCAGCGCGAAGTGTTGATCGATAACGCCCCGGCACTGCCGGGGCGTTGTTCGTTTGGGGGCTGGCGAGCGAGGAGGCCGCCGAGGGCTGTTGCCGTTGGCCCCCTCCCTTGCGCAAAGCGCAGGGGAGGGCTGGGGAGGGGTAGGCGAGCGCAGCTCGAAGCTTTGGGCTTCAGAAAGTACCGGCATGCCAAACGGCAAGCGCACCAGCTGCCATCGCCAACAGCACCCCTCCCCAACCCTCCCCTGTGCTGCGTACAAGGGAGGGGGTAGAACCCCCAAACTGGCGGAATGGCTACACTGGCCCGGCTAAGTCGCATGGGAAACACCCTTGGTCTCCAGCTGGATCCTGCTCCTCGTCTCACTCTGCTATGCCGCGCTGCTGTTCGGGGTGGCGTGGTGGGGTGATCGTCGCCCGCTGTATCCGGACCGTCCGTGGCTGCGGCCGGTGGTCTACAGCCTGGCGCTGGCGGTCTATTGCTCGTCCTGGACCTTCTACGGTGCGGTCGGCTCGGCGGTGCGCTACGGCATCGGCTATCTGCCTATTTATCTTGGCCCGCTGCTGATGCTGATGTTCGGCTGGCGGATCATCGAGCGGCTTGCGCTGATTGCCCGCAGCGAGAATGTCGTGTCCATCGCCGACTTCATCTCCTCGCGCTTCGGCCGCTCGCGGCGGTTGGCGGCGCTGGTCGCCTTGATCGCGCTGATCGGCGTGGTGCCGTATCTGGCGCTGCAGTACAAGGCCGTGGCGATGAGCCTGCAGGTGCTCACCGGTGATGCCGCTGGCAAGGGCTTCCTGACCGATCCGGCGCTGTATGTGGCGCTGCTGATGGCCTTGTTCGCCATCCTGTTCGGCACCCGCCAGGTCGATGCCACCGAGCACCACTACGGCATGATGCTGGCCATCGCCGTGGAATCGATGATCAAGCTGTTGGCGATCGTCGCAGTGGGCATATTTGCCTATGTCTGGCTGAGTGATCGCGGCGAGTCGGTGGTGCAGTCGGCACGCACCTTGTTTGAAGGCATGCCGCCGGTGGGTTTCGTCTCACAGACACTGCTCAGTTTTCTTGCGCTGATCTGCCTGCCACGGCAGTTCCACGTAGCGGTGGTTGAATGCGGCAATGCCGCCGATGTGCGCAGCGCACGCTGGATGTTCGGCGGCTATCTGGTGCTGATCTCGCTGATGATCGTGCCTATCGCCACCGCCGGCGCGGCGATGTTCGGCACCGGCCTGGCTTCGGACGACACCTTGGTATTGGCCTTGCCGATGTTTGCCGGCAATACCACGCTGGCCTTGATCGCCTACATCGGTGGCTTCTCCGCGGCTACCGGCATGGTCATCGTGTCCTCGATCGCACTGGCGACGATGATCAGCAACGATCTGGTCATGCCGCTGCTGCTGCGCCGTAGTGGCGACCACCGCGAGGCCGCCAATGTCGCATCGCGTGTGCTGTGGATACGGCGCATGGCGATCGTGCTGCTGGCTTTGGTCGCGTATGGCTATTACCGCGGCAGCAATGACGACACCATGCTGGCCGCTTACGGCTTGATGGCCTTCGCGGCGGTGGCGCAGTTCGCGCCAGGTCTGCTCGGTGGCCTGTACTGGCGCGGCGCCAGCCGACGCGGTGTCGAAACCGGCATGGTGGCCGGCTTTCTGGTCTGGGCCTACACCTTGCTGGTGCCGGCGTTGAGCCATGGCGGCTGGTTGGATGCGAGCCTGCTGACCGAGGGACCGTTCGGTATCGGCTGGCTGCGCCCGCAGCAGTTGTTCGGCCTGACCGGTTGGGATCCGCTGACCCACGGCACCTTCTGGTCGCTGCTGATCAATACCGTGACCATGTTGTTGGTGTCGATGCGCTGGCGCCCTGATGTCGCTGAGCGCCTGCGCGCGGCACCGTTCCTTGATCCTTATGCCAAGCGGCCAGTGGTGGCCGGTGACTGGCCGGCACACGTCAAGGTGCGTGATCTGCTGGCCTTGGCTACGCGCGTCATCGGCGACAACCGCGCGCGCCGTTCGTTCGGGGAACAGGCGCAGTTGCTTGAGCGCGAATTCCAACCTGCCGCTGCCGCTGACCGCGTCTGGGTGCAGTTCACCGAGCGCTTGCTTGCAGCTTCCATCGGTGCGGCCTCCGCGCGCCTGCTGCTGACCAGCCTGCTGCGCGGCTCGGGTATGGATCTGGGCGAAGTGGTGGCGGTGCTGGACGAAGCGGGCCAGGAGCTGCGCTTCAACCGCGAGATTCTGTCCACCACATTGGAAAACATAAGCGCCGGCGTCAGCGTGGTCGATCCGGAAATGCGGCTGACTGCATGGAATCGTCGCTACCAACAGATGTTCGGTTACCCCGACGGCATGCTTTACGTCGGCCGCCCGGTTGCTGATCTGATCCGCTACAACGCCGAGCGCGGCGAGCTGGGCTCGGGTGATACCGAAGTGCAGATCAATCGTCGCATCGGTTATATGCGCGCCGGTTCGCCGCATGTGTTCGAGCGCACTGGTGCCGATGGCAAGGTGATCGAGCTGCGTGGCCAGGCCTTGCCAGGTGGCGGCTATGTCACCAGCTACAACGACATCACTGACTTCAAGAACGCCGAGCAGGCGCTGCTGGAAGCCAACGAAACCCTGGAGCAACGTGTAACCGAGCGTTCGCAGGCGGCTGAAGCAGCGCAGCAATCAAAGACGCGTTTCCTCGCCGCGATCAGCCATGACGTGCTGCAGCCCTTGAATGCGGCGCGCTTGTTTGCGTCGGCACTGCGCGACAGCCTGCACGAGACCGACGAGCAGCGGCATCTGGCCGAGCGTGTCGATGCTTCCCTGCGCGCTGCCGAAGAGTTGCTGGATGGTCTGCTGGATGTATCGCGACTGGATGCAGGCGGCCTGCGTCCGACCATCAGCGAGTTCGATGCCAGCGTACTGGTGCGCGAGCTCGCGGCACAGTACACACCGGTCGCCGCTGGTCGCGGTCTGCGCCTGCATGTGTTTGCACGCACAGCGTGGGTGCGCAGTGATCGGCGCCTGTTGCGCCGTGTGCTGCAGAACTTCATGGCCAATGCACTGCGCTACACGCGTAGCGGCCGCATCGTGCTGGCGCTGCGTGTGCGTGGTGATGAGGTGGAGTTGCAGGTATGGGATACCGGGCCGGGCATTCCCGAGCATCACATGCAGCAGATATTCAACGAGTTCCATCGCTACCAGCAGCCATTCGACTGGGGTGAGCAGGGCCTGGGCCTTGGCTTGTCGATCTGCCAACGCATTTCGCGTCTGCTCGATCACGGTTTGAATGCGCGCAGCCAGCCCGGCCACGGCAGTATGTTCTCGATCAGCTTGCCGCGGGTGGAAACGCCGGCAGTGGCGGTGCCGTCGCCGCGTCAGCAGACGGCATTCGGTGGTGATGATTCCTTGGCCGGCATGCGTGTGCTGTGCGTGGACAACGATCAGGAAATCCTCGACGGCATGCGTGCCTTGTTGGGCCGCTGGAAGGTGGAAGTGATCGCCGCCAGCACGGTGGACATGGCTTTGCAGAAGTTGAGTGAACAGCCCGATGTGATGCTGGTGGATTACCACCTGCATGATCGTCTGGACGGACTGGACACCTTGGTCGCCTTGCGCGAAGCCGCTGGTCGGCCCTTGCCGGGCGCGTTGCTGACCGCTGATGGCCGCGATGAGTTGAAGCGCATGGCGCGCGAACGCGGCTACCGCGTGCTGACCAAACCGGTGAAGCCGGCCTCGCTGCGTGCCTTCCTCACTGCATTGAACGACCCGCGCAGGCGCTAGCAGTCAGAACTGTAGTGCCGAGCCATGCTCGGCAGGGGCTTTACCAGCAAAAGCTGCCCTCACCCCAACCCCTCTCCCGCTTCGCAGGAGAGGGGCTTTGAGCAGGAGCGGAGCAGGTAGTGCCGAGCCATGCTCGGCAGGGGCCTTGCCGGTAATGCCCCAGCGCAGCATGGCTGCGCTCTACAAATGGCGCGCCAGCTTCGCGGTTTATGCAGCTCCTACAACAGCGCTTGCTGCACTCAGATGCTCGTACAGGATCGCGCAGCCGATGATGATCAGGATCACGCCGCCGATGATTTCCGCACGCTTGCCAACCAAGGCACCAAGGGCACGGCCAAGCATGATGCCGATGGTCACCATGGTCATCGTGCACAGGCCGATCACCAGTGCCACCACACCGATGTGCACATCAAGGAAGGCCAGGCCCACACCTATGGCCATCGCGTCGATGCTGGTTGCAAAGCCGGTCACCGCCAGAGTCCAGAAACTCTTGTGCTGCTCGCCGGCTTCGTCGTCATCACCGTCGCCTTCGGTTTCATCATCAGGCTTCAGGCCGGCAATGATCATGTGCGCACCCAGCAGGCCGAGCAGACCGAAGGCGATCCAATGATCAAAGGCTTGTACGTACTGCGAAGCAGCGCGGCCCAGCAGCCAGCCGATGATGGGGGTGATGGCCTCGATCACGCCGAAGATTAAACCCGCGCGTAGTGCGTCGAGCAGGCGAGGTTTGCGCATGGCAGCGCCCTTGCCGACCGCCGCAGCGAAGGCGTCGGTGGACATGGCGAAGCCGATCAGAACAATGGAAATGGGAGACATCTGGATTACCGGGTCGGGCGGACACAAACGACATGCGCCGCGCCCAACCGTAGTTGCGCACGCATGCCGCTGGTCTCGCCAACCGGGTCTGGCTGCCCACACCACGGCGCACTGGCCGAGTATGTTGATGTGGGCGCTTCCATTACTGGAAGCAGGCTACTCCCCAAGGGAGCGCGGATTGTAGCAGCAAGCTGGCGAAAGCGGCTGCTTGGCCTGTTTGTGGGAGCGGCGTAAGCCGCGAAGTCGCTAGATCCGGGCTGCCGGAAACAGCGCCATTCATGAATCTGGCTGTTCGGCGAATGCTCGGAGGGCCGCGCGAGCCCGCTATCTGCAGGCTCAGTGGCTTCGCGGCTTACGCCGCTCCTACAAAAGGTCGGACCTGTAGTGCTGCCTGGTTGCTTGTGGGAGCGGCGTCAGCCGCGAAGCCGGTGGATTCCGGTGGCCGGAAACAACGCCATTCAGAAATCTGGCTGTTCGCGACTGTTCGGAATCGCCGCTATCTGCAGGCTCAGTGGCTTCGCGGCTTACGCCGCTCCCATAAACAAAGGCCGGCTTTGCCACTAGCGCTCAGTCTTCTTCCGGCGGCAGCACGATGGCGTCGTCGTCGATGGCCAGTTTGCCGGCCATCAGCACCGCCTGGGTGCGGTTGGTGACGCCGAGCTTGCGCAGGATGGCGGTGACATGGGCCTTGATGGTGGCCTCGGAGACGCCCAGGTCATAGGCGATCTGCTTGTTCAGGCGGCCCACGCCCAGCATCTGCAGGACGCGGAACTGCTGCGGGGTCAGTTCGCGCAGGCGTTGGCCGACTTCGCGTTCTTCATTCGGGGTCGGCGGTACGTTGTGGGCTTCGGCCGGGGCCCAGCGCTCGCCGTCGAGGATGGTGCCCAGGGCATGGCCGATAGTGTCCGAATCGGCGGATTTGGGAATGAAGCCAAATGCGCCATGGTCCAAGGCGCGCCGCATCACCGTTGCTTCCTCGCGCGCGGATACCACCACGATCGGCAATTGCGGATGCAGCGAACGCAGGTGCACCAGCGCGTTGAAGCCCTGCGCGCCGGGCATGTTCAGGTCCATCAATACCAGGTCGGCATCGGGGTGTTGTTCGGCCAGTGCGTACAGCGCTTCCACGCTGTCGGCCTCCATCAGCTGCACGCCGGGGATGACGCGTTGCACCGCGCCCTTCAGGGCTTCGCGGAACAGCGGATGGTCATCGGCAATGAGGAGGGTAGGCATATGCGATCCAATGCTGAAGTAAGGGGCGTGACGCCCTTCCGGTGAAACAGGATAACGGTACAGATGCCGATCCATGCCCTCCACACGGACCGACAACCGGGGCACCGTGGTGCCCCGGGTTTGTAACGCTTAGCGAACCTTGCGCTCTTCCACCAGCGATGCAACCACCGATGGATCGGCCAGCGTGGAGGTGTCACCGAGCTGGTCAGGGGCGTTCTCGGCGATCTTGCGCAGGATACGACGCATGATCTTGCCCGAGCGGGTCTTGGGCAGGCCCGGTGCCCACTGCAGGTGATCCGGTGCGGCGATCGGGCCGATTTCCTTGCGCACCCATGCCACCAGTTCCTTGAGCAGTTCGTCGGTCTGCGCTTCGCCGGCAATCAGGGTGACGTAGGCATAGATGCCCTGGCCCTTGATCTCGTGCGGGAAGCCGACCACGGCCGCTTCGGCCACCTTGGGGTGTGATACCAGCGCGCTTTCCACTTCGGCCGTGCCGATGCGGTGACCGGATACGTTCATCACGTCATCGACGCGACCGGTGATCCAGTAATAGCCATCTTCATCGCGACGGCAGCCGTCACCGGTGAAGTAGCTGCCCGGGTAGGTGCGGAAATAGGTGTCGATGAAGCGCTGGTGGTCACCGTAGACGGTGCGCATCTGGCCCGGCCAGGAGTCACGGATGATCAGGTTGCCTTCGGTGGCGCCTTCCAGCGGCTCACCGTCGGCACTGACCAGCGCCGGCTGCACGCCGAAGAACGGCAGCGTTGCCGAGCCCGGCTTGAGGTCGGTCGCGCCCGGCAGCGGCGAGATAAGAATGCCGCCGGTTTCGGTCTGCCACCAGGTGTCCACGATCGGGCAACGTGCATCGCCGACCACGTCGTAATACCAGCGCCAGGCTTCCGGATTGATCGGCTCGCCAACGCTGCCGAGCAGGCGCAGGCTCTTGCGCGAGGTGCGCTTGACCGGCTCCTCGCCGTCGCGCATCAGCGCACGGATGGCGGTGGGCGCGGTGTAGAAGATGGTGACCTGGTGCTTGTCGATCACTTCCCAGAAACGCGAGGTGTTCGGGTAATTCGGCACGCCCTCGAACATCACCGAGGTGGCGCCGTTGGCCAGCGGGCCGTAGACGATGTAGCTGTGACCGGTGACCCAGCCAACGTCGGCGGTGCACCAGTAGATGTCGTCTTCGCGCAGGTCGAACACCGCTTCATGGGTGTAGGCCGCGTACAGCAGGTAACCGCCGGTGGTGTGCAGCACGCCCTTGGGCTTGCCGGTGGAGCCGGAGGTATAGAGGATGAACAGCGGATCTTCCGCGTTCATGCGCTCGGGTTCGCATTCGGCCGGCTGGGTGTCCACCACATCGTGGAACCAGCGGTCGCGCGGCGCCTGCATGTCGACCGCACCACCGGTGTGGCGCACGACCAGCACGGTTTCCACGGTACTGGTGCCGGGCAGCTTCAGCGCGGCATCGACGTTGGCCTTCAGCGGCACCTTCTTGCCACCACGCAGGCCTTCGTCGGCGGTGATGATCAGCTTGCTGGCACAGTCACCGACGCGGTCGGCGATGGAGTTGGCAGCAAAACCACCAAACACCACCGAGTGGATCGCACCGACGCGGGCGCAGGCCAGCATCGCCACCGCGGCGTCGACGATCATCGGCAGGTAGATGGTGACGCGGTCACCCTTCTTGATGCCGAGGTTGCGCAGCGCATTGCCCAGGCGGCAGACGCGCTCATGCAGTTCGCGGTAGGTGACCTTCTGCGCCGGGCTGTCCGGGCCATCGGGCTCGAACAACAGCGCGGTTTTGTCGCCGCGCGTGGCCAGCTGCCGGTCAAGGCAGTTGACGCTGACATTGAGCTCGCCGTCCTCGAACCACTTGATGCGGAAATCGTCGAGCTGGTAGCTGACGTTCTTGATCCTGGTCGGCTTCTTGTACCAGTCCAGGCGTTCGGCAGCCTTGGCCCAGAACGCATCCGGGTTTTCGATCGATTCGCGGTACAGCTGTTGGTACGTGTTCTTGTCGATCCGTGCCTTCTCGGCGAACGCGGAATCAACGGGATATACATCAGTCATGGCAACCCTCACCTTTGCACTTGTAACCAATGAATGAGCCCTGTCGTGAGACAGGGCCGGGACACCCCAAGTGTGCCGCATCCACCCCACCTCGCGCTGCATCTTCTGTTAGACGATGGTCGAACAGACGCCTGCTTACGACTAATGGCGAATAGCCGGCCGCTGCCATCGCCGCGCACGCTGGCTGCGACCGTGCAACCGGCGCGGACCGTTCGCCAGCCTGGAGAGAGGCAGTCCCAATGAATCGAAACATGTTGAAAACGGCCCGCCGGCCACTTGCAGCTGCCCTGTTCGTCGCGCTGATTGCGCCGGGCATGGCCTTCGCCGAGAGCGCAAAAGAGAAGGCGCTGGAAGCGCGTGTCGCCGATCTTGAGCGGCAGGTGCAGCTGCTGCTGTCCACCCAGCAGCAACAGCAGGGCGCCATCGCCCAGACCCAGAGTGAAGTGGTGCAGGTGCGCAGCGCACAGGCTGAGCGCGTCGCCGCGCCCGCTGTGCCGGCCGGCAAGCAGCCGATTCAGCTGACCACCATCACCCCGGGCGCAGCGCCGGGCACCACCTTCAAGGTGGGTGGCTTCATCAAGGCCGATTTCCTCGCCACCCGTACCGGCGACGGCCAACTGGCCGACGATGCTACCGGCCGCGCCTTGTATCTTCCGGGCCAGACCCCGGTGCAGGGCGCCGGTGGTTCGGGCAAGGCCTCGGACGTGGATTACAACGCGCACGCCAAGTTCTCGCGCTTCAACCTGGGCGTGGACCATGTGGCCGACAACGGCGACAAGGCCGGTGCACTGGTCGAGATGGATTTCTTCGGCAACGCGCTGGGCAACCAGACCGCCACCAACACCTATGGCGTCACCCTGCGTCACGCCTATATGTACTGGAACAAGTGGTTGGCCGGCCAGACCTGGTCCAACTTCATGGATGCCGCCTCGATCCCGGAAGCGGCTGACTTCGTCGGCCCCACCGATGGCGTGATCTTCGTGCGCCAGGCGCAGATCCGTTACACCAATGGCGGTTTGAGTGTTGCCCTGGAAAACCCGGAAACCACCACGCTTACCGGCGCCTACAACCCGGTCACCGGCAAGTGGAATGTGCCGGCGGTAGCCAACTCCGACCGTGGCTCGATGCCCGACCTGACCGTGCGTTACGGCTGGAAGGGTGACTGGGGTAGCTTCGGCGTGGCCGGCCTGGTGCGTCAGCTCAAGCTCGACAACCAGACCACCGGTGCCGATGCCAGCAAGGTCGGCGGCGGTGTCACCCTCGGCGGCAAGTGGCTGATGGGCGATGCCGATACCCTGCATTACCAGCTGACCGGTGGCGAAGGTATTTCCCGCTACATCGGCCTGGGCATCACCGCCGACGGTGGCTATGACGCCATCCGCGACGAGATCGACCCGACCGGCGTGGTTGCCGGCTATGTCGGCTGGCGCCATGCCTTCACCCCGAAGCTGCGCACCAACCTGATCTACGCACGCAGCGATTACGACAACAACGCCTCCATCACTGGTGACCTGGTGACCAAGAGCGTGCAGTCGATCCGCGGCAACATCTTCTACACCCCGATGCCCAAGGTCGATGTCGGTGCCGAGCTGATGTACGGCGTGCGCGAGATCGAGAACGGCAAGAAGGGCGATATCAGCCGCGTGCAGTTCACCACCAAGTACAGCTTCTGACCCATCCGGTAGCGGCGCTGCAATAGCGCCGCTACCGCGTCTGAAAATGCAGTACGCCCCATCTCCCTACCCCCACGGGGAGCACTCATGTGACCGTCAATGCATGTTCCGCATGCCGTGGCGTTCGTATTCCCAACGCCTGGAGAATTCCGATGAATGCTTCCGTCGATCCCCGTGTAGAGCGGATCGCCTCCAACCCGAAATACCAACGGCTGCGCAGCACGCGCAACAAGCTGGGTTGGTTCCTGACCATCCTGATGCTGCTGGGGTATTACGGCTATATCGGCCTGATCGCCTTCGACAAGGCCTTCCTGGCCACGCCGATCGGCCCCGGCAAGATCACCACCGTCGGCATTCCGATCGCCTTGGGATTGATGGTGTTCACCATCGTCATCACCGGCTTCTATGTGCGCCGTGCCAACAAGGAATTCGACAAGTTGACCGAAGAGATCGTGGAGGAAGCGCAATGACCCACTCCTTCCTGCGAACCGGCGCCCTGCTCGGTCTGCTGATCGCCAGCGGCGCGGCCATGGCTGCCGGTGGCGACATCGGTCAGACCGTGCGCCAGCCGACCAACTGGACCGCGATCATCATGTTCGCGACCTTCGTGCTGTTCACGCTTGGCATCACCAAGTGGGCAGCCGGTCGCACCAAGTCCGCGTCCGACTTCTACACCGCCGGTGGCGGCATCACCGGTTTCCAGAACGGCCTGGCCATCGCCGGTGACTACATGTCGGCGGCATCCTTCCTCGGCATCACCGCCGCGGTGATGACCAATGGCTACGACGGCCTGATCTATGCGTTGGGCTTCCTGGTCGGTTGGCCGATCCTGACCTTCCTGATGGCAGAGCGCCTGCGCAACCTCGGCCGCTTCACCTTTGCCGACGTCGCCGGCTACCGCTTCCAGCCCAAGCCGATCCGCATGTTTGCCGCCTCCGGCACGCTGGTGGTAGTGCTGTTCTACCTGATCGCGCAGATGGTTGGTGCCGGTGCCTTGATCAAGCTGCTGTTCGGCCTGGACTACTGGATCGCAGTGGCGCTTGTCGGCGTGTTGATGATGGTCTACGTGCTGTTCGGCGGCATGACTGCAACCACCTGGGTGCAGATCATCAAGGCCTGCCTGTTGCTGTCGGGCGTGACCTTCATGGCCGTGATGGTGATGTGGCACTTCAACTTCAGCTTCGAGGCGTTGTTCAGCGAGGCGGTGCGGGTCAAGACCCAGATCGCAGCCAATGGCGGCAAGAGTGCGGAGGAAGCGGCCAGTACCGGTTTGGCGATAATGGGGCCTGGTGGCTTCGTCAAGGATCCGATCTCGGCCATCTCGTTCGGCATGGCACTGATGTTCGGTACCGCCGGCCTGCCGCACATCCTGATGCGCTTCTTCACCGTTCCCGATGCAAAGCAGGCGCGCAAGTCGGTGCTGTGGGCAACCACCTGGATCGGCTACTTCTACATCCTGATCTTCATCATCGGCTTCGGTGCGATCGCACTGGTGCTGACCAATCCGGAGTATGCGGACCCGGTCACCGGCACCATCCAGGGCGGTCCGAACATGGCAGCCGTGCTGGTCGGCAAGGCCGTTGGCGGCAACCTGTTCATGGGCTTCATCTCGGCCGTGGCCTTCGCCACCATCCTGGCCGTGGTTGCGGGCCTGACGCTGTCCGGTGCATCGGCGGTGTCGCATGACCTGTACGCCACGGTGTTCAAGAAGGGCAACCCGGAGCCGGGCTCGGAGCTGCGTGTGTCGCGCATCACCACCTTGGCCTTGGGCGTGATCGCGGTGCTGCTGGGTATCGTGTTCGAGAAGCAGAACGTGGCCTTCATGGTGTCGCTGGCCTTCGCCATCGCCGCCTCGGCCAACTTCCCGGTACTGATCCTGTCGCTGCTGTGGAAGGACTGCACCACCCGTGGTGCGGTGATTGGTGGTTCGCTGGGCTTGGCCTCGTCGCTGATCCTGACCCTGCTATCGCCGTCGGTGTGGGTGGACACGCTGGGCAATGCGGCCGGCAGTGCGCCGTTCCCGTACACCAGCCCGGCACTGTTCTCGATGACGATTGCCTTCGTCAGCATCTGGTTCTTCTCGATCACCGACAAGAGCAAGAACGCACAGGCCGAGCGTGCCGCCTACCCGGCACAGGAAGTGCGTGCCGAGACCGGCATTGGTGCGAGCAAGGCTTCGTCGCACTAAGCATTGGTAACGTTTGAAACAACGGCCAGCCTTGTGCTGGCCGTTGTCGTTTGAGTGGTTGGTATCGGGGTTTTCCCTGATGCGGGGCGGGAAGGCGGCTTCCTAAGATGCGGGTGAGGGTCCGCATTGTCAGGTCAGCAGTTCCACTTCCAGCCTTCTGCGAGGAACCGTATGCCGTGCCGTATCGCCAGAACCACCTTGTCCACGGGCATCGCCCTGATCATCGCCGGCAGCCTGCCCAGCGCCTTCGCCCAAGCGGTCGATGCCAAACCTGACCAAGCCACCGACAAGGTGGTGGATATCGGCAGCGTCAACGTCACCGCGTCCGGTTCGCGCATCGACCGGCCGGGTTTCAATGCACCGACGCCAACGGTGAAGGTGACGCCGGAGGACCTGCAGCTTTCCACCCACACCAATATCGCTGCCGCGCTCAACGACCTGCCGCAGTTCCGTGGCACGGTGTCGCCGCAGACTCACACCACCGGCGTGGATGCGGCGCGGGCGCCGGTTGACCTGCGCGGCCTCGGCGTCAGCCGCACCCTGGTGCTGCTGGATGGGCGGCGCTTCTCCAGCGACAACGATCTGGCCAGCATCCCCTCGATCCTGATCAGCGGCGTGGATGTGGTTACCGGCGGTGCCTCTGCCGCCTGGGGCTCGGGTGCAGTCGCCGGTGTGGTCAACGTGCAGCTGGACAGCCAGCTGGTCGGCACCAAGATCGACGTGCAGGGCGGCATGTCCTCGCGCTCGGACAACCAGAAGCAGTACATCTCTGCCGCTACCGGTTTCGAGATCGCACAAGGCCGTGGCCATATCGTGATCGGCGGCGAAGCGCTGAACAACGACGGCATCATTCCAAAGTCATCGCGGCCGTGGCTGGGCCGTACCGCGCAGTTGTCCAATGGCGACGGCACGTTCACGATGAAAGACAACGTTGGTTACGGCAATGCCGCCATCGGCGGTTTGATCACCACCGGCGTGTTGGCCGGGCAGGCCTTCAATCCGGATGGCAGCCTGCGCAGGTTCCCTGGCTATACCGGTGCGTCGCTGATCCAGGGTGGCGAAAGCCCGAGCAACGACGACATCAGCTCGCTGATGACGCCACAGCGCCGCTACAACGTGCTCGGTCGGCTGTCGTGGAACCTCACCGACAACACCAGCCTGACCATGGATGTGCGCCACTCGCGCAGCTGGAACCGCTTCCCGTGGTTCGGCGACCACAACCGTGGCACCGGGCTGAAGATCGGCATCGACAACGCGTACCTGCCGACTGCCGTGCGCGATGCACTGGTGGCCGCCGGGGAGACCAGCTTCGGTCTGGGCCGCTTCAACAGCGATTTTGCCTTTCCCGATATCGACTACGACCGCCGCACCACCCAGTTCACGCTGGCGCTGGATGGCGTGGTCGGCGACAACTGGCGCTGGAGCGGTTACTACAGCCATGGCGATAACCAGTCCGATCTGGCTGCGCCGGGTTTCCTGCTGACCAGCAATTACCGCGACGCGGTGGATGCGGTGATCGACCCGGTCAGCGGCAAGCCGGTGTGCCGGGTGACCCTGAGCAATCCCAACTCCGGCTGCGTGCCGATCAACCTGATCGGCCACGGCGCCCCATCGGCGGAAGCGGCGGCCTATGTCACCGGCACGCCCAAGCGCATGACCAATACCAAGCTCGACGCGGCCGGGCTGGACCTGCGTGGCGAACCGTTCTCGCTGCCGGCCGGTGAAGTCTCGGTGGCGGTGGGCCTTGAAGCGCGCAAGGAGCAGATCGATCAGAAAGTGGGCGCGCAGGACCTGACCAAGTCGTTCAGTACCTGGAGTTCCTCACCGATGGCTGGCAGCTTCCAGGTTCGCGAGGCCTTCGCCGAAGTTGCCGCGCCGCTGCTGCGCGACATGCCGGTGCTGCGTGACCTGCAGGTCAACGCTGCGGCGCGCTTCAGCGACTACAACAGCTCCGGCGCGATCTGGTCGTGGAAGTACGGTATGACCAATGAGTTCTTCGATGGCTTCCGTGGTCGCTTCACCCGCTCGCGCGATATCCGTTCGGCCAACCTGTCCGAGATGTACACCACCAGCACCACCGGTTGGTCGACCATCAGCGATCCGCTGACCGGTACCTCGATCAGCGCGCTGGTGATTGGCGGTGGCAATCCGCTGCTGGACCCGGAGAAGGCCGACACGCTGACCGCCGGCTTCACCTGGGCACCGGCCAGCGTGCCGGGGCTGATCATGTCGGTGGATTACTTCGACATCGAGATCAAGGACGTGATCACCCAGGTTTCCGCACAGGAAACCGTGTTGCGCTGTATAGCCGGCAACCAGGCCATGTGTGGGCGCATCCAGCGTGATGGCAATGGTGAGATCGAGCGGATCAACTCCAACTACGTCAACCTGGCCGAGTACCGCACCAACGGTGTCGATATCGACCTGCTCTATAACCTGCCGGCGGAGAAAATAATTCCGGCGATGTCCGGCAATTTCCACACCCGCGTGCTGGCGACCTGGACCGACAACCTCAGCACCTACGACGGCAAGAACACCTTCGAGTACGTGACCTCGCAGGGCCTGACCGGTGGCTCCGGTGTGCCGCGCTGGCGGGCCAACGCAACTTTCGGCTGGCGCGGTGATCGCTATGGTGCACAGGCGAGGGCGCGTTACATCTCCGCTGGCGTCTACAACAACCAGCTCGTGCTGACCAACGGCAACATTCCGTCGTATGTGTATTGGGACCTGGGTGGCAAGGCGCGCTTTCCGCTGTCGGGTGACAACGAAGTCGAGGTCTACGCCGACATCAGCAATCTGTTCGACAAGAAGTCACCATTGGGCGCGGTCGGCTCGCCCTATTACGACGTGGTGGGCCGTTACTTCACGCTTGGCGCGCGCATGCGCTTCTAGGGATGATGGCCGTTGCCCAGCGACGGGCGGCGGCATTGCATTTGCAGGTTATTTGTAGAGGATTCGAGTATGTACCAGCATCAACTTCGTCGTTCCACAATGCGTCCGCGCCTGCGCGCGTTGTTCGTGGCTCCACTGCTGGCCTGCATGTTGCTCCCAGCGATGGCTGCCACCAAGCCTGCATCCAGCCAGGGCTTGCAGGTCGAAGCGCAGCGACTCGCGGCGCTGCTTCCCGGTCAGCTCGGCGCGGCCATCGTCCATCTGGAAAGCGGCCGCAGCGTCTATCTCGATGCCGATCGCGCCTTCCCGATGGCCAGCACGATGAAAGTGCCGGTGGCCGTGCACATCCTCAAATTGGTGGACGAAGGTAAGCTGAGCCTGCAGCAACAGGTAACGTTGGGCGCAGACGATGTCTACCCGGAAATGGGCGGACCGATGGACCTGCACCTGAGCGCCGGTTCGGCCATCACCGTGCGCGACCTGCTGCATATGATGATCACGGTCAGCGACAACAACGCCACCGACATCCTGATCCGTCTTGGCGGCGGTACCACGGCAGTGAACGCACGCATGCAGGCGTTGGGCATCAGTGGTATGCGGGTGGATCGCTACATCTGGGAGCTGCTGGCCAATTACCGCGGCAACGCCGCTTCGCAGACTAACCCGATGGGTCCTGCCGCCTATGCCGAGCTGTCGCGCAAAGAGCGCAGCGAAGAGCTGCGACGCGGCCACACCAATGCCTGGAATGAAGATCCGCGCGATACCAGCAGCGCTCGCGCGATGGCGACCCTTTTGCAGAAAGTCTGGCGTGGCGAAGTGCTGCAACCGGCCTCGACCAAGCTGCTGCAGGACATCATGCTCGACACCCGCACCGGTACCGCACGCCTGCGCGGCATGCTGCCAAAGGAAACCCCGGTCGCGCACAAGACCGGCACCGTGGGTGATGTGATCAACGATGTTGGCGTGATCACTTTGCCGGATGGGCGCGGCCATGCCATCGTCACTGTGTTCGTGCAGTCGCGCGCCAGCAACGAGGAACGCGATGCGGCGATCGCACAGCTGGCCCGCGCTGCGCACGATTACTTCCTGTTCGTGCCTTGAGCGATTTCGCCTGCTCAGCCGGTGACGCTGAGCAGGCGCACCAACTGCGCGCGGTGGCCAACGTCGAGCTTGCGGTAGATCGCGCTTATCTGGCTCTCGATGGTCTTGCGCGAGCGCCGCAGGTGATTGGCGATCTCTTCGTTGCGCATGCCATTCAGCACCAGCTCGGCAACGCGGGTCTCGGTGGGTGAGAGTCTGGACCATGTTGGCCGGGCAGCCATGGGCATTACAGCGGCCGCTGACTGCAGCGGCGTCAGACGCAACAGGTACATGGGATACAGGCCGTCTGCCTGCAGTCTGCCGTGCAGGCTGACGACCAGCTCGGTGCCGGGCAGGCGCAGGTCATCCATCGGCATGCCAGCACTACTTTGCTCACTTGCCTGTTGCAGCCAGCTACGCAGTGCTACGGCGACGCTGTCGGGGAAGCACGCGTGACGAGCGCCGCCGCCAAGCACCTCCACACATAGCAGCTGGGCTGCTGGCGACAGGCTGATCAGGTGCAGTTCGTGGTCGAGGATGATGTCGGCCTGGCTCTGGCGATCAAGCAGGGCCTGATAGGCGCTGCGCCTTTCATGCCGCAGTGAATGCACTCGCTGCAGGCCTGCTCCCATCAGCTGGTGCAGTTCGCCAAGGAATTGCTGGTGGGTACCGGTGATCTGTTCCTGGCCTGCGTGCATGCGGATGCTCAATACCGCGTCCAAGCCTTGCTCGCGCCAGAACGCCATGTGGATGAACTCGTTCCAGCCGGGCGCGGGATTCTGCGCGCGTAGCCGCAACCGGGCCTGCGCGTCGGTCGAAGCGATCTGCGACAGCGTGTACCAATCAATGCGTGGATTGCGCTGCAGGTAGGGTGCGGCAACATCGAGACTGCGCAGCGGCCGCGCATCACCGGTGGCGCTGGAGCCGAGGAAATGCAGGCTGCGCTGTGGTTGATAGCTGCCGTTGATGTCGTACATCAAGGTGCAGGAGTGGCAGGGCAGGTATTGATTGACCAGATCCACGCAGGCGCGCCACAGCGAATGCAGATCCAGTGCCTGCAGCAGGTCGGTCTTGGCCTGCACCGGGCAGGCATCGGGGTTGGCTGCGATATCGTGTTCGCGTCCCAGCATGGTGTTGCGTATCTCCGGGTCATAAAGCGCAGCAGTCGCGGCTGCGGTGATCCCCCCAATTTTCTGCCGCACCAGTTCAGGCAGGACATGAACCCTTCTAGCACCCGCTCGCGCGCGCGGGCAAGTGCTGCCCAGGCGGGGCGCAGGCCAGAGTGGCAATCGATGTTGGTCCCGAACGGAGGTGAGCGCCTCGCACCAGCCTGGCGGTAGCAGCAATACTCCGTCGGTATCGCCGCAGCCAGACCAGGTCGATGCGCATGTTGCGTTACGACATCAGGCGGTGCTCGCCAGGCCGGCTTCGGTGGGCTCGGTCATGCCGAAGCTGTCATCCAGTGCCCGGTATTCGCTGGGGGTCATGCCGACGGTGGCCTTGAACTGGCGGGCAAAAGCGCTCTGGTCGTTGAACCCACAGCGCTGGCCGATGCGGGCAATGCTGCCATCGCCACGCAGCAGGCGCATCGCCATCTCGATGCGCAGCTTGATGATGTATTGCTGCGGGGTCAGCTGGAACACGTGGCGGAAGTGCCGCTCCAGCTGGGCCAGCGACATGCCGGCCAGCTCGGCCAGTTGTGGCGTGCGCAGGTTGGCCTCGAAGTTCAACTGCATGTAAACCACCAGCTTATCGAGCTGGGCGAAGGCCGAATGGCGGCTATTGGGTTTGCCCAGATCGCGCGAAACGCCCATCAGACCGCTGATCGCACCATTGCTGTACATGGGCCGTTTGAGGGTAAGACACCAGCCAGGCCTGCGGTTCGGATACAGGTGAACTTCCAACCTGTCGGCGATCGGGTCGCCGTTGAGGACCTGCTGGTCCTGCAGCAGATAGCGATTGCCCAAGGGTGAGGGAAATACCTCGAGCGGTGAGCGCCCGATCACTTCGCCACGCTTCTTTTTGCCAAGCCGCTGCACCAGGGTGAGGTTGCAATGGGTATAGCGTCCCTGCCGGTCCTTGACGAAGAACACGGTATCGGGGAGCGCGTCGAACAGGTGCTGTACGTCGCTTGAGGAATGCTGGGCGTCCAAGGGCATCGTCATCGCGGTGGCGGCCTTCAAGGTGGCATGCGGCCGATCCTAGCGCATGCCGGCAGCCGCTGTCGCAGCGTTTCCGGGGTTGTGCCGAATTCCGCATGAGTGCGCTCAATCGCCTGCTATTCGGGCTTTTGCGGCGATGGGAGCATGTTCACATGCACCGCATCGACATCATTGATTCGCATACCGCAGGCGAACCCACCCGGGTTGTGCTGGGCGGATTTCCCGACCTTGGCAGTGGCAGCCTGCGCCAGCGGCGTGAGCTGCTGGCGCGCGATTTCGACCATTGGCGGGCAGCACTGGCCTGCGAGCCACGTGGCTCGGACACCATGGTCGGGGCGCTGCTGCTGCCGCCCGAAGACGCATCGGCCTGCACCGGGGTGATCTTCTTCAACAACGTGGGTTACCTGGGCATGTGCGGCCACGGCACCATCGGCGTGGTCCGCACCCTGGCCGAGCTCGGCCGCATTGGCCCGGGCACGCATCGGATTGAAACCCCGGTCGGTACGGTTGGCGTGGAGCTGTTCAGCGATGGCCGGGTGGCGGTGGACAACGTCGAGAGTCGGCGCTACCTGCATGACGTAGCGGTGGATGTGCCCGGCCATGGCAGCGTACGCGGCGACGTGGCCTGGGGTGGCAACTGGTTCTTCATCACCGCGCAGAGCCCGTGCGAACTGAGCCTGGGCAACCAGCGCGAGTTGACCGCCTATACCGAGGCCATCCGGCTTGCCCTGGAACAGGCCGGCATCAGCGGCAGCGACGGTGCCATCGACCACATCGAGGTCAACGCGGCAGCGCCTGATGGCAGCGGCCAGATGCGTAATTTCGTGCTGTGCCCGGGATTGGCCTATGACCGTTCGCCGTGCGGCACCGGCACTAGTGCCAAGCTCGCCTGTCTGGCGGTGGACGGCAAGCTGGGCGAGGGTGAAACCTGGATGCAGCAAGGCATCCTCGGCAGCGTGTTCGAGGGCTCCTACCGGCGTGGTGTCGACGGCATCCTGCCGCGCATCAGTGGGCAGGCGTGGATCACCGCCCGCGCCACGATGTTGATTGACCCGGCCGATCCCTTCGCCTGGGGCATTGGCAGCACGCAGGCATGAGCAGCCGTAGTCACCATGACCTGATCATCATCGGCGCCGGCATCGTCGGTGCCGCCTGCGCGGAGGCGGCAGTGGCCGCCGGGCTGAAGGTGGCGGTGGTGGAGTCCGGGGTGATCGGTGGCGGTGCCAGTGCGGCGGCGATGGGGCACCTGGTGGCGATGGATGGTGACCCGCACGAGTTGGCGCTGTGCACCTACTCGCTGGCGCAGTGGCAACGCTGGGCAGCGTGGCCGCAGGCTGAATACCAGCGCTACGGCACCTTGTGGGTGGCACGCACCGAACATGAGTTGGAAGGTGTCGCTGCACGTGTCGAAGCATTGGCGGCGGCCGGGGTCAGCGCACAGGCGACGGACGCGCGTGCGCTGTACGAACTTGAGCCGAAGCTGGCTGCGGGCATGTGTGGCGGCATGCGGGTTAGTGACGATGCGGTGGTCTATCCGCCACGCATCGCCTGGCGTCTTATCGCCGATGCCTGCCGCGATGGCGCGGAACTTATCAGTGGCGTGCGCGCTACCGGCCTCACCGATTGCGGTGTGTTATTGGCCGATGGCCGCGTCCTGCACGGCAAAGTATTGGTCGCCACTGGCACCGCACTGCCCGAGCTGCTGCCGGAGCTGCCGATGCGCGCGCGCAAGGGTCAACTGGTCATCACCGATCGCTACCGGCCAATGCTGCGTCATCAGCTGATCGAGATGGGCTACGCCGCTGCCGCACATGGCGGCGATGCGGCCAGTGTCTCGTTCAACGTGCAGCCGCGCCCCAACGGGCAATTGTTGATCGGCTCCTCGCGCGAATACGACGCGACCAGCAACGAGGTATCGCCGCTGCTGCTGCAACGCATGCTGCAGCGAGCATTTGAATTCGTCCCAGCACTACAGGGGCTGCGCGCACTGCGCAGCTGGTGTGGATTCCGTCCGGCAACGCCGGATGGGCTTCCCTATCTTGGCGCGGTACCCGGGCGTGATGGCGTATGGGTAGCGGCAGGCCATGAAGGGCTGGGGATTACCGCCGCACCGGGCAGTGCGCGGCTGGTGATTGATGCGTTGCTTGGGCGCTCGCCGGCACTGGCGTTGACGCCGTATCTGCCGGATCGGGTGTTGCAGGTGACGCGATGAGCGGCGTGGTGCTGAGCGTGGACGGCATGCGCGTGGAAGTGCCTGATGGTTCAAGCGTTGCAGCTGCCATTGCCCAGGTCCGCAGCCGCTTCCGCCTCTCGCCCAGCGGCCAGGCGCGTGCGCCGCTGTGTGGCATGGGCGTGTGCTTCGAGTGCAGGGTGAGCATCGGCGCGGAAGAGCAGGTGCGTGCGTGCATGGTGTTGGCACGTCCAGGCATGCGCGTGGAGACGCAGAGATGAAGCGTCTGGATTTCGATCTGCTGGTAGTCGGCGCCGGCCCGGCAGGTCTGGCCGCCGCACATGCTGGTGCACGGCGTGGTGCCAAGGTTGGCTTGGTGGATGCACAACCGCGTGCCGGTGGTCAGGTCTGGCGGCACGATCTGCGCTTTGGTGTGCCGGCAAGGGCGCGTGTGCAGATCGAGGGTCTGCAGGCTGCGGGTGTCGAGTGGCTGCCCGGGCACGAGGTCGCGATGGCCGAGGGGCATTGCCTGATCGCATCGCATGCCGACGCTGCGGTAGCCCTGCACTGGCGCAAGCTGGTGCTTGCCACCGGTGCACGTGAACTGCTGTTGCCGTTCCCGGGTTGGACCTTGCCCGGCGTCAGTGGTGCTGGCGGCCTGCAGGCACTGGCGAAGCAGGGCTGGCCGGTAGCCGGCAAGCGGGTGGTGGTGGCCGGTAGTGGACCGCTGTTGCTCGCCGCCGCCGCGACGTTGAAGCGGCACGGCGCCCACCTGCTCGGCATCCATGAACAGGTCGCCGCGGCACAACTGCATGGCTTCGCCCGCCAGCTGTGGCGTTGGCCACGCAAGCTGGGCCAGGCCGCGGTATTGCGCGCAGGCTTGGCGGGCGTGCCGTGGCACAAGCACAGCATCGTACGCGCCGCACATGGCGCGGGTGCGTTGGTCGCCGCCGATATCGAATTTGCCGACGGTCGCTGCGAACGGATCGACTGTGATCTGTTGGCGGTGGGCTGGGGTCTGGTGCCCAATATTGAACTGGCGCGGATGCTCGGCTGCGAGTTGGATGTGTCGTACACGCATCCGCTGCTGCGGGTAGACCAACGCCTGCGCAGCAGCCATGCCGACATCCACGCCGCTGGCGAGGTGATCGGCATTGGTGGTCGTGATTGCGCACACCTGGAAGGCGCGATGGCCGCCTGCTTCGCACTGGGCGATGAGCGCGCTGGTGAGGCATTGCGGGTCCGTCGCGAGCACGAACGCGCCTACGCAGCCGTGCTGCAGCGTCATTTCAGCACTGATGGCAGGGTCCACGGGCTGGCCAAGGACGACACCTTGGTCTGCCGCTGCGAAGACGTACCGCTGTCGGCAATACGCGAACACCGCGATCCACGCCAGCTGCGGCTGGTTACCCGCTGCGGCATGGGCGCTTGCCAGGGTCGCATCTGTGGCGCCGCGCTGCGCGAGCTGCAATTGGCTACACCCAACACTTCCCCCACGGCCGTGCGGCCGCCGTTGACCCCGGTCACGTTGGCGGCATTGGCGGATGTTTCCTTCGACGAAAACGGAACAGGTACTCCTTGATGAGCAATGCAGAATTCTGGCGCGGCGTGCTGCCGGCCATCACCACCCCATTCACTGCCGCTGGCGCTGTCGACCACGTCTTCCTGGCTGAGCATGCGCGGCATCTGGTCGACGCAGGCTGCAGCGGTCTGGTACCGCTGGGCTCGCTGGGCGAGAGCGCGACCCTGAGCTTCGACGAAAAGGTGGCCATCGTGCGCACCCTGGTCGAGGCGGTGGGTGCACGGGTGCCGATTGTCGCGGGAATCGCCGCGCTGTCCACGCAGGAGGCCATCGCGCTTGTTGCGGCGGTCCAGCAGGTGGGTGCACGTGGCTTGATGGTGCTGCCGCCCTATGTCTATTCCAGCGACCGCCGCGAGATGGGCGACTACATCCGCGCTGTCATCGCCTCCACCGACCTGCCGGTACTGCTGTACAACAACCCCGTTGCCTACAAGACCGACTTCAGTCCGGAGCAGATCGCCGAGTTCGCCGCCGAGTTCCCGCAGGTGCAGGCAATCAAGGAATCCTCGGGCGATGTACGTCGGCTGGCCGCGATCAAGGCCTTGCTTGGCGACCGTCTGGTGCTGCTGGTGGGTGTGGATGACCTGATCGTGGAAGGTATCGCGATGGGGGCCGAGGGCTGGATCGCCGGCACTGTCAACGCTTTCCCGGCCGAGGCGGTGCAGCTGTTCGAGCAGGCCCGCAATGGCGGCTATGCGGCTGCGCGCGAGCTGTACGAGTGGTCGTTGCCGCTGCTGCGCATGGACACTGTTCCCAAGTTCGTGCAGTTGATCAAGCTGATGCAGGAGCGCGTTGGGCTGGGCAGTGAGCGCGTGCGCGCGCCGCGGCTGGTGGTGGAAGGTGCCGAACGCGCGCAGGCGCTGGCGCTGATCGACCACGCCATCGCTACCCGCAAGCGCTGAGGTGGATATGGTCGCGCCGCTACTCATTGCTGGCCAATGGCGTGCCGCAGACGGTTGCACGGGCAGCTTCCGGGCAATCGATCCCTCCTCCGGGCAGGCCATTGGCGTTGAATTTCCGCGCAGCGGCGCGGCCGATGTGGAACAGGCGCTGGCTGCTGCCGGCGCCGCTGCACCATTGTTGGCGGCGGTTGAGCCGTCACGCATTGCCGGCTTCCTCGAAGCCTATGCAGCAGCCTTGGAGGCCGACGCCGAGGCGCTGGTTGCCCTGGCCAATGCCGAGACCGGTTTGCCGGCAGCCACCCGCCTGCACGGCAACGAACTGCCGCGTACCTGCAACCAGCTGCGTCTGGCCGCACAGGCGGCGCGCAGCGCCAGTTGGACCCGCCCGGTAGTCGACACTGCCGCAGGTCTGCGTTCCTGTCATGCACCGCTGGGCAAGCCAGTGCTGGTATTCGGGCCGAACAATTTCCCGTTCGCCTTCAATGCGGTTTCCGGCGGCGACTTCGCTGCCGCCATCGCTGCGCGCAACCCGGTGATCGCCAAGGCGCACCCGTCGCATCCTGGCACCAGCCAGCGCCTGGCAGAACATGCACAGCGTGCTGCTGACGCCGCGGGTCTGCCGGCGGCGACGGTGCAGCTGTTGTACGACGTAGCGGTACCGTTGGGGCTGACGCTGGCCGCAGACACGCGCTTGGGAGCGATTGCCTTCACCGGCAGCCGTGCTGGTGGGTTGGCGCTGAAGCAAGCCGCCGATGCCGTGGGCACACCGTTCTTCGGTGAGTTGTCCAGCCTGAATCCGGTGTTCCTGTTGCCGGGGGCATTGGCCGAACGCGGGATGGCACTGGCGGAGGAATTCAGCAGCTCCTGCCTGCTCGGCAGTGGCCAGTTCTGCACCAATCCGGGCTTGGTGATCGTTCCGCGCGGCGTGGCCGGCGATGCATTCGTTGCAGCGGTTCGCAGCCGCTTTGTAGAGACCCCGCCGCAGCTGCTGCTTTCACCGGCGGTGCTGGCATCACTGCGGCATTCAATCAGCGCCTTGCGCGAGGCGGGCGCACGCCTGCTATGTGGCGGCGCTCCGGGCAGCGTGGGTGTCACCCATGCGCCGACCCTGTTCGAAGTCGATGCCGAGGCATTCCTGGCCGCGCCGTCGCGTTTCCAGGTGGAGGCCTTCGGGCCCAGCAGTCTGCTGCTGCGGGTAGCTGATGCGGCGCAGATGCAGGCGATCGCCGCAACGCTGGAAGGCCAGCTCACCGGCACGCTGTACCGTGCCAACGACGGCAGCGATGACGCGACGTGGCAGGCATTGGCTCCTGTACTGCGCCCGCGGGTGGGGCGGCTGATCTGCAACCGCATGCCGACCGGCGTGCTGGTCAGCCCTGCGCAGCAGCATGGCGGTCCATTTCCTGCTTCCACCCAGCCTGCCTTCACTGCAGTCGGCCTGCCGGCGGCGATCCTGCGTTTCAGTGCGCTGCAGGCATACGACAATGTGCCAGATGCGCTGCTCCCGACCGAGCTGCGTGACCGCAACCCCGGTGGGCTGCTGCGCTGGATCGACCAGCGCTGGACCACCGACGACATCGGAGCCCTGCCATGAACGCACAGATCGGACATCTCACTCTCGAACAGGCCCGCGCCAAGCTGGCACCGTGGCCGCACCGCGCGCCGGCCATCAGCGCCGAGGAACACGCACAACGCCTGCACCGCGCACGAGCCCTGATGCGCCAACAGGGCGTGGATGCATTGCTGGTCAGCGCTGGCAGCTCGCTGCGCTGGTTTTGTGGCGTGCCCTGGGGCGGCACGGAGCGGCTGGTGGCGATGCTGCTGACGCTGGACGGCGAGCCGATGCTGATCTGCCCTGCGTTCGAGGAGGGCTCGCTGGATGCGGTGCTGCGTATCGCGGTTGGCAAGCGGCTGTGGGAAGAGCACGAAGATCCGCACGCCTTGGTGGCCGCGGCGATGGCCGAGCGCGGCGCACGCACGCTGGCGCTGGACCCGGAGGCGCCGTTCCGCATCCAGGTCGGTTTGGCAGCCCATCTGGGCGCGTCGTCCATCCAGTCCGCAGCACCCATCATCGATGGCTGCCGCATGTGCAAGTCGCCAGCCGAGCTGGCCTTGATGCAGCAGGCCTGCGACATGACCTTGTTCGTGCAGCAGTTGGCGGCCGGCATCGCCCATGAAGGCATCGGCACCGACACCCTGGTGCGCTTCATCGATGAGGCGCACCGCGCGCTGGGTGCCGATGGTGGTTCCACCTTCTGCATCGTGCAGTACGGTCACGCGACGGCCTTCCCACATGGCATTCCCGGCGTGCAGCACCTGCGTCGCGGTGAGCTGGTGCTGATCGATACCGGTTGCGCTGTGCAGGGCTACAACTCCGATATCACCCGCACCTGGGTCTTCGGTGAGCCCGATGCGGAGCAGCTGCGTATCTGGAACCTGGAACGCGCCGCGCAGCAGGCCGCGTTCGACGCAGTGCGCCCGGGCGTGCCCTGCGAGGTGGTCGACCAGGCCGCGCGCAGCGTGCTGGAAGCCGCCGGCCTCGGCCCTGACTACCGATTGCCGGGTCTGCCACACCGCACCGGTCACGGTTGCGGTCTGGCTATCCATGAAGCGCCGTATCTGGTGCGCGGCAATGCGTTGCCGCTGGCACAGGGCATGTGTTGCAGCAACGAACCGATGATCGTGGTGCCAGGCAGCTTCGGCGTGCGTCTGGAAGATCACTTCTACGTGACCGCCGATGGCGCGCGCTGGTTCACACCGCCATCGCCGGCCATCGACCGGCCATTTGCCTGACCTTTGAACGCAAGGAGACACGCTGCATGCTTCGATCCGGGGGAGTCCACCGTCACGCCCGCCTGCTGGTGCTTGGTTTGATCTGCGCCGCTTCACCGTTGCTGGCACAGGCGACCGCGCCGCCGGCCCCGGACGAGGCCGCCTTCAGCCGTTCGCTGCAGCTGCGCGAGCAATGGATGTACCTGACCCAGGGCTTGGCCGGGCCTGCCACCTGGACGGATGCGCAGCACTATCGCTACCGGCGGACTACGCCGGGCGGTTTCGAGTTCGTGACCCGCAGTGTGGACACGGCGCAGTCCGCAGCGGCCTTCGATCAGGACCGGCTGGCGACCGCCTTGTCGCCGCTGCTGGGCCGCACGGTGGATGGTCGCCGCCTGCCGTTCGCCGACTACACGCTGGAAAACGATGGCCGCGCGTTGCGCGCCTGGATTGATGGCGCCTGGATGCGCTGCGAGCTGGCCGACGCCTATCGCTGTGCGCGCTGGAGCGAACCCGGGCCGAGTCCTCGCCCGCGTGGCTGGGGCGTGGTACGTGATCTGTCAGTGGCTGCCGACGATACGCCGCAACGTTCGCCGGATGGACGCTATGAGGCGCAGGTGCGCGATGCCAGCGTGATCGTGCGCAATCTTGCCGATGGCAAGCTGCGGGTGCTGGCGCGCGACGGAGCGGCAGCCGATTTCTATGATCCGGAAAGCATCACCTGGTCGCCGGATTCCTCCCGTTTCATGCTGCTGCGGGTTACGCCCGGTTACCCGCGTCAGGTGACACGGGTGGAAACCTCACCGCACGACCAAGTACAGCCGCGGGTACGCAGCCAGTTGTATCCGAAGGCCGGCGACCCGGTCGATATCGATCGCCCGGTTATCTTCGAAGTGGACAGCGGCCGCCGCATCGAGGTGCCAACCGCGTTGTTCGACAACGCCTACGAAATCACCACGCCGCAGTTCCGTGCCGACGGCCGCACGCTGGCGTTCCGCTACACCGCACGCGGCCATCAGCAGGTGCGCCTGATCGAAGTGGATGCGCATACCGGAAAGTCGCGCAGTGTGGTGGAGGAAAGCAGCAAGACCTTCGTCAACAGCTGGTGGTACCGCGCCGAGTTTCACGATGTCGGCAAGCGCGGCGAGCAGATCGTATGGATGTCCGAGCGCGATGGCTGGAATCACCTGTACATGGTCAACGGCCGCAGTGGCCGTCTGCAGCAGCTGACCCGCGGCCCGTGGGTGGTACGGCAGATCATCAAGGTCGACGAGGCGCGTCGGCAGATCTGGTTCGCCGCCAACGGCCGCGAGCCGGGCGACCCGTACATGCAGCACTTCTACCGCGTCGATTTCGACGGCCGCAACCTGCAGCACATGACCCCCGGCGATGGCTGGCATGAGATCAGCCTGTCGCCGGACAACACGCACTACGTCGATACCTGGTCGCGCCTGGATCAACCCAACATCAGCGAGCTGCGTGATGCCCGCGATGGCAAACTGCTGCAGACCATTGAGCGGGGCGATGCCAGTGCGCTGTTTGCCGCCGGCTACCGTGCGCCGGAAACCTTCTCGGCGCCCGGCCGCGACGGCAGCACGCCGATATGGGGATTGGTGGTACGCCCGAGCAACTACGATCCTGCACTGCGCTATCCGGTGATCGAGAGCATCTACGCCGGTCCGCATGATGCTTCGGTGCAGAAGAAATTCTGGCCGTTCGATTCGCAGTCCAGCAACGAGCGCCTGATCGGCCTGCAGGCACTGGCCGACCTGGGCTTCATCGTGGTCGAGATTGATGGCATGGGTACGATGAACCGTTCCAAGGCCTTCCACGATGTGGCCTGGAAGAACCTCGGCGATGCCGGCTTCCCCGATCGCATCGCCTGGCACAAGGCGCTGGCGGCGCGTGATGCGTCCTATGACATCAGCGCGGGTGTCGGCATCTACGGCGCCTCGGCCGGCGGCCAGAACGCGCTCAACGCGCTGCAGTTCCATCCGCAGTTCTACAAGGTGGCGGTGGCCTATAACGGCTGCTACGACAACCGCATGGACAAGCTCAGCTGGAACGAGCAGTGGCTGGGTTGGCCGGTGGACGCCAGCTACAGCAGCGCCTCGGGCGTGGACAACGCGTCGTTGCTGCAGGGCAAGCTGCTGTTGATCGTGGGCGAGCAGGACGAGAACGTCGATCCAGCCTCGACCTATCAAGTAGCTGATGCATTGATCCGCGCCGGCAAGGACTTCGACCTGCTGGCGGTGCCGGGCACCGGCCACGGCGTGGGCCGTTCGCAGGAGCCGGTGGATTACATCCAGCGGCGCAAGTTTGATTTCTTCGTGCGCCATCTGCGTGGTCTGGCGACGCCGGATTGGAATCAGAAAGCTTCGCCATAGGCGATGAGTCGGTTGAGATGGGCCGTGTCTGTCTCATCGTTCCTTGCTTGCGCTTCGCGTCCCCTCTCTCGCAAGGGGAGAGGGGCTTAGTGCACTGCGAGTTTCAGCAATGCGAGCAGTTGCAGCTTGAGCCCCTCTCCCCTTGGGGGAGAGGGGTTGGGGAGAGGGTGGCGCGAAGCGCCCACCTGCAGGCAGCAAAGCGAACAACTTCACCTGCGTGGCGATATCGGAATAGGAACCAGCAGTCTGCTGGCAACCAGCGGGTTCGCACATCCGGGTGCACCACGCTTACCCGTACTGCGAAGTCTTCAGCGCATCATCGCGCAGCTCGATCGATCGGCAGATTCCAGGAAAAAAGAAACCACCGCAGCGACAAAGCACTGCGGTGGTTGAGGGAATCAATCAGCCAGCGGGTTCTATAGTTTGTATTCCACCGTCATGAAGTACTCGGTACCCACCGGGTTGTACTTGCTGATGTCCGCATACGGCCACCATTTTTCCGACGAGTGCCGGTACGGGGTCTTGTCGAACAGGTTGACCACTGCCAGGTTGAACGACAGTTGCTCGGTGGCGCGGTAGCCCAGCGACAGATTCACCGTCATCCACGGTTTGAAGCGCTCGTACTGGTCAGCCCAACGCACTGGCGAGGAGCCGAGGCGATTGAAGTGCAGGTAGCTGGATACGCGCTTGTATTCCCAGCCCAGGGTCATGTTGGAGCGCGTGCGGAATTCGCTGTTCCACTGCCGGTCGCGGATGTTCTCCAGCGCGTCCTCGGGCAGGTAGCGGCTCAAGGTCTTGAGGATGTGGGTATAGCTCAAGCGCGCGGAGAACTTGCCCCAGTTGTTGGTGGGCAGGCTTGAGCTCCAGCTCGCATCGATACCATTCTGCTGGTACATGCCGGTGTTGAACGGGCTGGTGATCACCGACAGCACGTCGTTATTGCGCCCACCGCGTTCCACCCTTGCCAGCATGGTCTGGCACTTGGGCGAATTGGGGTCCACGTCCAGACCTTGCTGGTCGTAACCCAACGCGCACTCCGCGGCATAGCGCAGGGTCGCATCGGCACCGATCAGGCCCACCTGTTCTTCCAGCTTGATCCGGTACCAGTCCAGCGTGAACGAGTGGTTCTGGCCGATCTGCGCCACCATGCCGATGGTATCGCTGCTGCCTTTTTCCTCATGCAGGCCAGGGTCGCCTTCGGAGTATTGGCGGATCGAGCCGGTGCCGTAGTCATTGCCGCAAGCCTGCCAGTTCTGGCCACGCTGCAGCCCCTCGCCCTGCACGCAGCCGAGGTAGTCAACACCGCTGGTATAGGACGAGCTGCGTTCGGCGAACATCACGTGCATGTCCGGTGCGCGGAACGAGGTGGCGTGTGAAGCGCGGAACAGCATCCAATCGTTCGGCCGCCAACTCAGGCCGGCCTGCCAGGTGAATGCGCCGCCGACGTCGGAGGCATCGTCGTAGTGGTCGTAGCGTGCGGCCAGCTTGGCATCCCACTGACCGAAGCCGGAGCCGGCCGCCAGCAGCGGCACCGAGAATTCGGTACCCAGCGCGTAGTGGTTGCGTTTGCCCTTGCCGCGGATGCCGCTCCAACCATAGATCTCGCCATCGACGGTGGGCTGGTCGGTGATGAAGCTGTAGCTGTCGCGGGTAGCTTCCAGTACACCGGCAAAGGCCAGTGGACCGGCCGGCAGCTGGAACAGTTCGCCGGACAGGTCGGCACTGAACGATTGCGAGGTTGAGCGGCCATCGCCGACCGAGGTGTGCATGGCATCGCGGAACATCTCGGGCGTTAGGTCACCAAAGAAGTCGATGTTGGCGTTCGGTGCGTAGCTGGCGTCGAGCTGGTTCTTGCCCACCCGCACCCAGCGGCTGCCAGCCCAGGGGAAGGACCAGTCGCGGCCCTGCTGGCCGAACATCAGCGACAGCATCGCCTTGTCGTTGAAGCGTTCCACCGTATCGCGGTAACGGTAGCGGCCGTAGTTGTAGTTCACGCTGTAATCGAACTTGCCCAGCGCGCCGCGCAGGCCGGCAATGATGACGTCGTTGTCTTCCTTGAACTCCTGGTTGCTGCCGGGGAATTCGTCGTTGCGGAAGGTGCGGTAGGCATGGCGCCACGCAATGGGGTTGGGCTGGGCGGCCTGCATGTCGTCCACCACTTCGTAATCCACAGCGAAGCCATAGCGGTACATGCCAGCCTCGGCGCGCGAGCGGGTGCTCAGCGCGGTGGCATACAGTTCGTGCTCGCCGAGCTTGTGGGTCAGGTTGAGGAAACCGAACAGGCGCTTGCGGCCATTGCGGATGGTGTAGCTGTCGAAATCGTTGTCGCCGCAGTACTTCTCGCTGCCGCTGCCGGCCCAGCCGGGGCGCACGGAGTCATAGCCCTGCGCCTGGCAGCGCTTGCTCAGGTCCAGCAGGTCCCAGCCGGTGTCGCGGTCCCAGAACGACATCACCTGGGTGGCGCCGCGATAGTCCGGGTCGGGCGAGCGCTCGGGCGAGTCGAACCAGTCGCGTTGATTGCCCTTGATCGCCCAGCGTCGGTCCCATTCCAGACCCGCGCTCACCTGGGTGTCGCCGAACTCAAAGCCGGTGGTGACCGACACGCGCTCGGAGCGGCCGCCGCCATGCACGGTATCGCCATGCCGGTACGAGAGCGTGGTGCCCTCGAGCTTGTCCTTGAGGATCACGTTGACCACGCCGGCTACCGCGTCCGAGCCGTAGATGGCCGAGGCGCCGCTGGTCAGGATCTCGATGCGGTCCACTGCCGAGGTGGGGATCATCGCCAGGTTGGTGACGTTGCCGCCGACCGTGCCGGATGGCTTGGGCAGCATCGGAATGCGGCGGCCGTTGAGCAGCACCAGCGTATAGCCGGGGCCGAAGCCACGCAGGTTCAAGGCCTGTGCATTGGCGTTGAAGTTGTTGGTGCTTTCCTCGCCGACGAATACGCCGGTATTGGCGGTGATGTTGGACAGCGCATCGTAGACATTGGCGAAGCCCTGATGCTCCAGGTCCTCGGCGGTGATCATCTGCACCGGGTCGATGCCTTCGATCTCGGTGCGCTTGATGCGCGAGCCGGTGACCTCGACCTTGTCCAAGGTCTTGGCGCCTTCGCCAGTCGCGCTTTGCTGGGCCATGGACAGGCACGGTAACAACGCCAGGCCGATGGCCGTGGCGATGGTGCAGCGTTTCGGTAAACCCCTCATACTCCCTCCCGAGTGTGGCGTTTGTTTGGCGGTTCTGTTGCCGCCGTGTCGGGCGCAATGGCGCCTTTTTCCATGGTGTTGAAGGCGGGGCGGGGCCGATAGCACGAAAGGCCGGGGACGGATGCGGAACTCCGCACAGCTCCGGCACAGGCATGCGAAGCCGGCAGCGTGATCCCGCGTTACGGGAGCAATGCCGATGAATCCAGTAGTTACCCAAGGCGAAGACCTGCAGGTTGTGCTGACGCGGCTGCGTGGCGCATGGCAGCAGCGCAAACCGGACTACATACAGCGCCGCGACGATCTGCGTCGTCTGCGCGCTGCCTTCAAAGCGCGTATTCCGGAGATGACCGAGGCGATAGCAGCGGACTTCGGCCATCGCTCCAAACACGAATCGGTGATCGCCGACGGCATGACCGTCACTGGCGAGATCGATCATCTGCTCTCGCATCTGCGCCGCTGGATGAAGCCGGAGCGGATAGGTGTGGGCTGGCGCTTCTGGCCGGCGCGGGCGCAGGTACGGCCGGTGCCGGTGGGCGTTGTCGGGGTGATCTCGCCATGGAACTACCCGGTCAATCTGGCGCTGGTGCCGTTGGCAACCGCGATTGCCGCCGGCAACCACGTGATGCTCAAGCCGTCGGAGCACACACCGAACAGTTCGGCCTTCCTGCAATCCTTGTTGGCCGAGGTATTTCCTGCGGATCGGGTCGCGGTGGTGCAAGGCGATGCCAGTGTGGCCTCGGCGTTCTCGGGCCTGCCGTTCGACCATCTGGTGTTTACCGGTTCAACCGCGATTGGACGCAAGGTGATGGCCGCTGCCGCGCAGCATCTGACCCCGCTGACCCTGGAACTGGGTGGCAAGTCACCGGCCTTGGTGGCTGCGGATTATCCGGTGGAAGGTGCGGCGGCACGCTTGGCGACCGGCAAGTGGTTCAACGCCGGCCAGACCTGCATCGCACCGGATTACGTGTTGATCGATGAAGCGCGGGTAGATGCGCTGGTTGCGGCGCTGCGCGCGCAGGTGCGACTGCGCTATGGCGATTTCAGTGATGCCGCCGACTACAGCCGCATCATCAACGAAGGCCAGTACCAGCGCCTGCAGGGCTATGTAGATGACGCGCGTGCACGTGGCCTGCAGGTGCTACCGTTGGCGGATATCGATGCGGAGCGTTCGCGGCGCGACCGGCTGTTTCCGCCGACCTTGATCCTGCAGCCGGGCGATGACGCGACGGTGATGCAGGACGAGATCTTCGGGCCGATCCTGCCGATCCGCAGCTATCGTTCGTTGGACGAGGCCATTGCCACCATCAATGGCCGCGACCGGCCCTTGGCCTTGTATCCCTTCAGCCACGACAAGGCGACGGTGGAGAAGATCGTTGGCCAGACCATTGCCGGTGGTGTCACCGTCAACGACACCTTGCTGCACTTCGCGATCAACGGCCTGCCGTTTGGCGGTGTTGGCGCAAGCGGGATGGGTGCGTACCACGGCAAGGCCGGCTTCGATGCAATGAGCAAGCGTCTGCCGGTGCTGTGGCAGACCCGCAGGGCCGGCAGTGATCTGCTGCGGCCGCCTTACACACGGGTCGCGCGTTTCATCGAGATGATTTCGCGCTGAGGTAGAAAAGCCGCAACCAGGCACGGGGGGCCGGCTGCGGTGACCCCGGCACGAGGGAGAGGGAGCCGGGTGTCGAAAAGCGGGGTGAAGCCAAAACCTGCAAGAAGCATGCGATCTAAAAGCCCCTCTCCCGCGCGCGGGAGAGGGGTTGGGGTGAGGGCGCTCTGAAAGCACGTGGAGCAAAAGCTTTTGAAGCCTTAGAAGCTTTTAGAGCTCCCCTCATCCGGCCTTCGGCCACCTTCTCCCGCGCGCGGGAGAAGGGAGACGTCAGGCATTTTCTTGATCGGCCAGCTCCGCTCAGCCGTCCAACTCATCCAAAATCCGCTGACGCAAGGTCTGCAGATCCTTGGCAAACGCATCAATACCAGTAGCCAGCTTCTCCGTAGCCATCGGATCGGCCTCCATATCCGCATCAAACTTCGCTTCATCAATCGCAGCGACGTTCAGCGCTTCAGCAGCGCCGGCCATCAGCCTGCGCGGCAGCTCACCAAAATCGGCATCCAGCTTCTCCAGCAGATCCGGCGAGATGGTCAGGCGGTCACAACCGGCCAGCGCTTCAATCTGCGCGGTCGAGCGGAACGATGCACCCATCACCACGGTGCTGGAACCACGACGCTTGAACTCGGCAAACACGCCGCGCACGAATACCACGCCCGGGTCTTCGTCGATGTTGGCCGGTGCCTGGCCGTTGGCCACGTACCAATCCAGAATCCGGCCGACGAACGGCGAGATCAGGAACGAACCGGCTTCCGAGCAGGCCAGGGCCTGGGTCGGGTTGAAGATCAGGGTCAGGTTGCAGTCGATGCCTTCGGCCTGCAGCACGCGCGCGGCTTCCACGCCGGCCCAGGTCGCGGCGATCTTGATCAGCACCTTGCTGCGCGGCACGCCGGCCGCTTCGTACATGGCGATGAACTCGCGCGCCTTGGCAATCGTCGCCTCGGTGTTGTGCGCCTGGTCGGCATCCACTTCGGTGGAAACACGGCCCGGCACCAGCTCAGCCAGCATCGTGCCGACGCCGACGGTCAAACGATCGACCACGGCATTGGCAACCGCCTGCCTGTCACCGGCTTGAGCCCGGCCCCACTGCAGCTCGCGCTCGATCAGGCCGGCATAGACCGGCAGGTCGAGGGCTTTTTTCACCAGGGTCGGGTTGGTGGTGCAGTCGACCGGGCGCAGGCGCTTGATGGCGTCGTAATCGCCGGTATCGGCGACGACGACGGACAGTTCGCGCAGCTGCGCGAGCTTGGATGCAATGCTCATGATGTGCTCCGGATCAGGCGGTGGTGTCGCCAGCATCGGCGGCGGCGATGACAGCAGCGGTGTCCTGGTCGAAGGTCGGCGCGGCGAACGGCTGCGGGCCGGGCGTGCGACCAAACACGATGGGACGGGTGATGCCGCGATAGCTGCCCAGCAAGGGATGCTGCAGGGTGGTGATCATTTCCTCGGCCAGCACCTGTGGGTGCTCGAACATATCCTCGACCTTGCGCGCAGCGGCGCAGGGGACTTCTTCGCCGAACAACGCTTCCCACTCCAGCGCGCTGCGTGCGGCCAGCGCGGCATGCAGCTTGGCCAGCAGTTCGTCGGAATGCTCGGCGCGCTTGCGCACGGTGTCATAGCGCGGCTCGCTGCCCATCGCCGGCAGGCCGATTTTGTCGCACAGCGCCTGCCAGAAGCGCGGCGTATTGGCGGAGATGTAGAGATGGCCCTGCGCGGTCGGGTGGATGCCGGTGACGCCGCCGGAGCGCATGTCGCGGCCCACGCCTTCCGGCTCGCCTTCGGCCCAGATCATCCGTGCCGACTGCATGGTCAGCGCGCTGCGCAGCAACGACACGCCCACGTACTGGCCTTCGCCACTGCGTTCACGTTCGAACAGCGCTGAGGACACGCCTGCGGCAACCAGCGCGGCGGCGTAATAATCGACCACCGAGCCGTACAGGATTTCCGGCGCGCCGCCGGGTTTGCCCTGCATCGCGCACATGCCGGTCATGGTCTGCAGCACCTGGTCGTAGCCGGCCTTGTCCTTGAGCGGACCGTCCTCGCCGTAACCGGTGACCGCGCAGTACACCAGCCGCGGGTTGATCTTGTTCAGGCTTTCAAAATCGATGCCGAGCCGTGCCGGCACGCTGGGGCGGAAGTTGTGCACCAGTACGTCGGCCTCGCGCACCAGGCGCATCAGCACCGCACGCTGGTCGGTTTCCTTCAGGTCCAGCACCACGCCGCGCTTGGAGCGGTTCACGCCGAGGAAGGCGCGGCTTTCCGCTTCCAATGTCGACGGGTACTTGCGCAGGTTGTCGCCAACCGGTGGTTCCACCTTGATAACTTCCGCGCCCTGGTCGGCCAACAGGGTGCAGCCGTAAGGCCCGGCGATATAGGCGCTCAGGTCCAGCACACGCACGCCGCTGAGCGGGCCACGGGCACCATCGCGCTGGGCGATGTCGAACGGAGATGGGTTGTTGCTTGCTGACATGGGCTGCACTCGAATCCTTGATTGCAGTTTCCTCCCGGAGGGTGGGAAGAAACATATCGTGCGGGTATTTTCAGCGAGGACAAAAAGCAGGTATCGCGGTGTCATCGCCGTCAAAACCACCGCTGCCTGCACCACTTTGGGTGACAGACAGCGGCGACAGGCTTATTGCGGGGCCAATGACAGCCAGCTCAGGCGCCAGACATCGTGCACACGGCCACCACAGCGGTAATAGGGCTCGAACACCAGTGGCGCGCGGCTTTGCAGCTGCATCGTCACCGTCGCGCCTTCACCCTGGTCCTGGCCCACCTGCAGCCAGCGCGAAGGATCACCTTCTGGCAGTTTCACTGTCTCATCGGTCTTGAAGCCATCGATCAGCGTGGTCGCATAGACCAGCGGGCCGTAGCTCAGGCCGACGTATTCCCAGCGCAGCACTTCCTGCGCCACCGGTGAGCCGTCGGGCGCACGCGATTCCTGCACATTGATATTGGCGGCGTGGTGCAGCTGCGGCTGCATCGGCAGCTGCACGCTGACCAGATCTCCGGCCTGCCACTGACGCTGCAGCTGCACGTAGCCATCCGCGCCGAGCTGTACCGGCACATTGACGCCATTGACCTGGATGCGCGCATCCTCGGCCCAGGCCGGGATGCGCAGGCCGATGCTGAAACTGGCGCTGTGCTCGGGCGTGACCCGCAGACTGATATCGCCATTGAACGGATAGCGGGTCTGCTGCTGCAGCACCACCTTGCCGGCTTCTGCGTGGGCCAGCGTGGCTTCGCCGGCACCGTACAGGTTCACCCGCAGCCCGCCGTCGGCAGCGACGCCATAGGCGATCTGCGGCAGCTCTTCCACCGCCATCGCGCCGGACGACTTGCAGCAACGCCAGTACGTCGTATGCACGCGCTTGCCGTTGGGGAAGGTGTAGTAGCACCAGTCCTCGCCATTCGGTGCCATCGCTGCCAGCAGGTCGTTGTAAGCGGTGCGTTCCAGCTCATCGGCGTAACGCGCGTGGCCGCTGATGGCCAGCAGCTCACGGTTGAGCTGCATCCACGCCAGCACCGAGCAGGTTTCCACGTAGGCCTGCGGGAAGAACGTGCGCGGTGCGTTGAACACTTCGCGCGAGCGATGCGCCACGCCGCCCCACGGGCCACCGCCCAGGGTCAGGTGCTGCTCGCGGATGTTGTTCCACAGGTTGTCGATGGCCAGCTTGTAATCGGCCTTGCCGGTGGCCTTGTACAGCTTGGCCAGGCCGACAAGATTCCACGACAGCTGGTAGGCCTTGCCGGTGGCGATGAAGGCGGCATCTTCGTTGGCGATGCCCTTGTCGAGCAGGGCCAGACGCGGATTGGCGTTGGCCTGCTGCAGGATCTTCTCGGCCAGCGCCAGATAGCGCGGCTCGCCGGTGACCAGGTACAGATCGGCGGCAGGGTCCAGCAGCACCGTCGCCGACATGCCGTGGTGGTTGCCCAGCGTGGTGATGTCGATACCTGATTCCAGGGCCTGCCAGCACAGGTCGGCGATGCGCCGCGCGGCCTGCAGGTAGCTGTCATCGCCCAGTGCGCGCCAGGTCTCGAGGAAGCCGAGGATCAGGTAGCTGTGGGTCCAGATGTCCCAGGTGCGCAGCGCCGGTTCGCCGTTCCAGCTCTCGGGCTTTGGCGGCTGCGGCACGGTGAAACGGCGGTCGGCGGCATAGTTGCCGAGATAGCCGTCCTCGTCCTGCTGGCTGATCAGCCAATCGGCGACGCGGCGCAGGTTGGCTTCCAACTCGGGCTGGCCGCCCTGTGCGACTGCGCGCGCGGTGGCCGACAGCCACTTGCCGGCGTGTTCGCCGTACCAGTCGCCTTCCTGGTTCTGCTGCTTGTGCGCCTGGCCGAAGATGCTGATCGACGGGCTGGCTTCATCGACGATGAAGTGGCTCAGGCGGCCGCTGCGGTTGGCTGCCAGCATCTGCCCGAACACACCGTCGAGCTTCACCGCAGCTGGTGTGATCAGCTGCTGGCCGATGGTGATGGCCGCGGTCATGCCGCGTCCACCACGCAACGGAAGCCGAGCATGCCGCTGCGGTCCTTGGCCGGTGCCATCAGCAGGTACTTGCCGTGCTGGTCCAGACGATAGGCCTGCGGGAAGTACCAATGCGAGGTCTGCGGCTGGTAGCTGGAGCCACCGCGCAGGATCGCCGCACGGGTGTGCTCGTCGCTGAACTCATCGGTCCACTGCCACACATTGCCGACCAGGTCCTCGACGCCGAACGGGCTGGCGCCCTGCGGATGCGCATCGACATCGGCCGGTGCCAGCAGGCGGCGACCACGGTTGACCTGCGGCACGCGGCTCTGGTCCCAGTCGTTGCCCCACGGATAGGTGCGGCCATCGTTGCCCTGCGCGGCGTACTGCCATTCCCATTCGTGCGGCAGGCGCTTGCCGGCCCACGCGGCGTAGGCGCGTGCGTCTTCCAGCGACACCCAGATCACCGGCTTGTTGTCCCAGCCGGCACGCGGTGCACCATCGACCCAATGGGCGAGGAAGTTGATGTCATCGGCCGGGCGATACGCGGTGGCATCGATGAAGGCCTTGAACTGCGCATTGGTGACCGGATGCCGATCGATATGGAACGCGTCCATCTGCATCAGCTTGCGGTGGTGGCGACGCGGGCAGTCTTCCCACGGGAACTGCACGTCCTGGCCGGCCCAGTTGAAGCCTTCGATCTCGATGCCGCCGACTGCGAACACGAACTCGCCGGCCGGAATGGTGACCATGCCGGTCGGCGCGGCAGCCTGCGCGGCGGTGGCCGGGATCTCGCGCAGCTGCTGCGGAATCGCCTTCCATGCGCCGGAGAAACTATTGAGTGGCTGCTCGGCGCGTTTGGCGGCTTCGATCAGGAATGCATCCAGGCCATCGACCACAGTGCCCGGCTGCACGCTCAGTACCGCGCCAAAGCCACGCGCTTCCATCGGCAGCTCGATGATGGCCATGCCATCACGCACGGCCGGCGACAGTTCCACGCCGTGCCAGACATCGTAGTAACGGGTGCCGTCCACATGCGGCAGACCGATCTGCTCACCGTTGACCGCGTACTCGTTGCGGTTGATCAAGGTGTGCAGGCTCAGGCCGTCGATCGGGAACTTGCTGGCGAAAATACCGCCCTGGTAGCAGACCTGGTACGGCTCCCAGTCCATCGCAACGATCAACGCCGGGAACTGGCGATAGATCGACGCGATGCGGCGCAGGGTTTCGCCATCGCGGGCGGTGAATTGGTTCCAGATGCCCCAGATGTTTTCCCAGGCGTTGTAGCCGATGCCGTTGAAGAAGCAGTACTGCAGGTCGTGGTTGCGGTTGCGGCCCCAGCGGTTTTCGTAGTTGACCATGTGGCGCGGCTCCAGCCACTTCCACTTGGATACCGGCGGCACCGGACCATCGGGTGCCTTCTTGCCCCAGCTCTGCACGTTCCAGATCAGCTGCTCTTCCGAGCTGATGGTGGATTCGGGCTGCACCACCACCGGGTTGCCATTGGCATCGCAGGCGTCGAAGAACGCGCGCGGCACGCCGTTGAAGGTGTCGCCGTTGATGCCGTCGGCACCGGTGGCCTTGATGATCTCGGCCAGGCCATCCCAATGGGTGACGCCCGGGTCACGGGTGCCGTGATCCCACGGCTTGGCCGGCAGGAACACGCGCACGCCGCGCTTCTGGAATGCCTTCACCGCAGCGGTCAAACCTTCGAGACCGCCCGGCAGCGTATGTGCCAGATCGAACTGGTTGCGGTCGTCGATGCCGATGTTCGGGTAGATGTACCAGATCAATACCGAGTCCAGACCACCGAAGCGTTCGATCAGATCGTCCAGGTACTTGTCGACGGTGTACTGCGCGGTTTCCACGTCGAAGAAATAACGGTCCTCGACCATCATCTGCGCGTGCACGAAGTTGCGCTGCGCCCACTGCAGTTCCGGGCGGCGGTAGTTGACGTCGGTGTAGCCGATGCGAACCAGGTGTTCCTGACGCCAGTCCTTCAGCTCGGTCAACCAGTCGGCGGCGCTGGCATTGGCATCGATCATCCAGCTGCCTATATCGGCGAACGGCCATGCCGGTGCCTTGCCCGGGGTGGGCAGGTAGCGGCCGGTGGTGACGTGCGAGAACTTGTACTCGGTGTGGATCACCTCACGCCCATGATCGGAGGAATCGTTGTCGTAATCGGGGGCGGGGTAGGGGGAGGTCATGGCAGTCATCCAACAAAAACGGGGGGAGGCGTAACGGTTACAGCGCGCACCATGCCGCAAGCGCGGCATGGGCGTCGGTACCGGGCAGGCGGCCGGCGTCGGCCAGCAGCGCCTGTACTTCGGCATGTTCGGGAATACTGGATTGTGCACCCAGGCGCGTACAGGCCAGTGCCGAGGCCGCGCTGGCGGCGAGCAGGGCCTGCTGCAGCGGCGCATTGCGGGCGAGCAGGGCAATCAAGGTGCCGCAGAAGGTGTCGCCTGCGGCGGTGGTATCTACCGGCGAGATCGAGAACGCCGGCTGCAGCAGAATCTCGCCATCGATGCGGGCCAGGCAACCGCGCGCGCCGAGGGTCACGATCACGCAGGGAACATCCAGACGCGCCAAGCCGCTTGCCAGATCCGGTGGGTTGCCGGCAACCACATCGAGCTCGCCTTCGTTGACGATCAGCATGTCCAGCTGTGCGAGCAGCTCGGCCGGCAACACCTGCGCAGGCGCAGCATTCAAGGCAACTTTCACCCCGGCGGCGCGAGCGGCGACGGCATAGGCCTGCACCGAGGCCAGCGGCGACTCCAGCTGCAGCAGCAGCCATTGCACGCCTTCCAGCGACGGCAGGTGTTCGGGCAGCAAGGCCATGTTGGCGCCGGGGGCGACGGTGATTGCGTTCTCGGCGTCATCGGACAGGCAGATGAAGGCAGTGCCGGTCGGCAGCTGCGCATCACGCACGGTGTGCAGCACCACGCCGGCATCGTTCAACGAGGCCTCGATGGGTTTGGCGAAATCATCCGCACCCAAGGCCAGCAGCATCTGCGTGGCAGCGCCACCGGCACGCGCGCAGGCAACGGCCTGGTTTGCACCCTTGCCACCGGGGAAGGTGCGGAATTCGCGGCCGAGCACGGTTTCGCCCGGTGCCGGTACATGTGCCGCGCGCACCACGAAATCGAGATTGGCCGAGCCGGCGACAAGAACGGTGGAGCTCATGGAATAGCCTGATAAACGAGGTTGTAGAAACGGGTGGAAGGCGAAGCGAGGGCTTTGTCGCCGCTGGGCAGGTATTGCATCAGCAGGATCGCCACCAGCTTCTCCTTGCGATCGATGGTGAAGTAGGTGGATGCCGCACCGGACCAGCCAAACTGCCCGACGTTGCCGAGCTTGCCGCGATAGGCGGGATTGGTGATGACGTAGCCGCCCAGGCCGAATCCTTCGCCTGCGCCATAGCTGGTGATGGCCGGCTCGAAACCGCCGAGCTGGTCACTCAACATCAGATCGACGGTCTTGCGCGACAGCAGCTGCTGCTTTCCACTGCGGCCATCATCGAGCAGCATGTGGGCGAACTTCAGGTAGTCGGCGGCAGTGGAATACAGGCCGCCTGCGCCGCTGTCGTAGCCCTTCAGGCGCACGCCCGGGTTACGCGCGCTGCGCGTATCGGCCACGCGCAGACTGCCATCGTCGTTGCTGGTCGGCAGTTCGACCACGCGACCGCGCTGCGCTGCCGGAACTTCAAAGCCGGTGTCATGCATCGCCAACGGGCTGAAGATGCGTTGCTGCAGGAACTGCGCGAACGGCTGGCCGCTGACCACTTCGACCACGCGTGCCAGCAGATCGGTATTGCTGCCTTCGTAATGGAAGTGGGTGCCGGGCGCATCGGCCAACGGCAGCGCAGCTAGGCGATGTGCAACATCCTGCAGCGAAGTAGCGCTATCCACATCAGCTGCGGTCAACAGCTTGGTCGCCACGCGGTGCGTATCCGACGCCGCTGCGAAGCCACTGGTATGGGTAAGCAAATGGCGCAGGGTGATAGCACGCGGCGCATCTTCGGTGTGCGGATGTTGCAGGTCGCCGCCGGTCACCACTTTGCGATCCGCGAACTCAGGCAGGTAGCGCGACAGCGGATCGTCCAACGACAGCTTGCCTTCTTCCAGCAGCATCAGCACGGCAACCGAAGTCACTGGCTTGGTCATCGAATAGATGCGGAAGATGCTGTCGGCTTGCAGCGGTCGCGTACGGCTGCTGTCGGCATGGCCGTAGTGGCTCTGGAACGCGATCTTGCCGTTGTATTCGACGATGGCAACCGCACCCGGGAACTGGCCCGGTGCGGTGCTTGCCTGCAGAAAGCCATCCAGCCGCTGCCAGCGCTCATCAGCGTGCAACAGCGGTGCGGACAGGCACAGCAGGAGTGCGACGCCGCTGCGCAGCCAGCGGGTGCTGCGCGGAGTTGCGATGTGGTGTTGCATGGCGGGCACTCCTGCGTTCATCAGCGGAACGTATACGAATAGCTCAGCGACACCACGCGGCCGCGACCGGCCCAGTAGTTCTGCCAGCCATCGCCCTGCGAGCCGCTGAGGATGTAGTACTTGTTGAACAGGTTGTCCACGCCCAGCGAGAACGTGCCGAAGCGCCCGGAATCATAATTCATGCCCAGATCCCATAGCGTGTAGCCGTTGATCTTTTCGTCGTAGTCGTACTCTTCACCGTCATACGGACGCACCGCCGAGCTGGTCAGGTGACGGTCGCGCAGCATGCTGACGCCGAGGGTGGCATCCAGATTCGGCAGTGCCTTCCACACCAGCGCCATGTTGATCTTGTCGGGCGTCGCATCGAAGATGCCCATCGGCTTCTTCAACGGGCCGGCGTCGTAGCGGCCTTGCGGGTCCGGTCCCCAGAACGAGGTCCAGCCGCGCAGGTGGGTATACAGGCCGGTGATCTTGAAGGTGTCGGTGAAGCGGAATTCGCCGGTGAGCTCGATGCCTTTGATGTCGGTCGGGGCGCGGGTCATGATGAAGTCGCTGGTCAGCGGGTCCACTTCCAGCGAGGCACCGAAATCCGAGGTGGAGTGGTACCAGCTGCCGCTCAGCGCACCGCGCGAGCCGCGCCAATTGAAGCCGATGTCGATGTTGTCGACGATGATCGCCTGCAGGTCGAGGATGCCGGCCACCGATTGCCCGGTGTAGTTCACGTTGCGCAGCGGGATGCCGATATCCGGCAAGGTGAAGCCCTTGCTGTAGGCGGTGAACAACGAGAATTCATCGGTGACGCGCCAGATTGCGCCCAGGTTGGGCAGGTTGGCGGTGTAGTCCAGGGTGCCGCCTTCGACGAACACGCTGTTGCGGTAGGCCACGGTGGTGTAGCTGTCGATGTCGAGCTTGCCGTTCTCGCGGCGGAAGCCGCCGCTGACCGTTACCGGGCCAATATCCCAGGACAGCTGCGCGTACGGCGCCACGCTGCGGTAGTCCATCGGTGGCACCCACACGCGGTCGGTCATCACCAGCCGCTGTTGTGCCACGTCCTGCACGAAGTCCACGCCGGTATGCAGTTCCAGTCCGTCCACGGCGAAGATGCTGGGGCGCGTCCACGAGGTGCGAAGGCCCTTCTTCTTCGACTGGATTTCGGACTGGTCGAAGATGCGATCGGCATCGTCCGCCGGTGCCGGCTTCACCAATTGACGGTCGGCGCCGTTCTCGGGCAGGAAGCGCATGCCCTGCTTGGCCTGGAAGCCGACCAGATCCAGCGTGCCACCGTAAAAGTCGTTGTGGGTGTACTGCAGGCTGTACTGGATGAACTTGTTGAGTGCATCGCGCTGGCCGTCGATGTGGCCCTTGATCGAAGTATTCGGTACCGGCGTGTCGCAGGGCGGCCAGTCATTGGGGCCTTTGCAGCCGACCAGCTGGATGTAGTCGCCGTTGCCGTCGATGTTGAAGTTGCTATAGGTGGCCTGCAGGCGCTGTTCGCCATCCTCGCCGAAGTTGTAACCGCCCTTCATGTACAGGTTGCGCGACTGCGAATCGGCCAGCGAACCGCTGGAGTTCATGCCGATGCTGCGGCCCTTGGCGTCATAGGCCATGCCGCGCTCCAGCTGCGAGGCGCTGGCCAGGAAGTCGTAATTGTCCTGCTTGATTGCATGGCTCAAGCCCAGCTTCCAGCCAACGCTGTCGGTGTTGAACTGGGTCTGGTAACGGGCGCTGATGGTGGTCTCGCTGCCGATCTGCTCAGGTACTTTGGAAATGTAGTTGATCACGCCACCGGTAGCGCCGATGCCTTCGGCAGCGGACGGGCCGTTGATGACTTCGATGCGGCCGATCACGCCCATGTCGGTGAAGGTCCCGTTGCGGGTGCCTTCGCGCAGTGGCGAGCCCTGCGGGATGCTGTCGAACAGACGCAGCGGAATGCGCCCACGCAGCGATTCACCGGAGTTGGTCATCGCCTGCGAGGATTCGGCATAGCCGGGAATCGTACGCGCCAGTACCGCGGTGTTGTCCTCGGTGATGATCAGCGATTGCTTGATCTCTTCCGGGGTGATGATGGTGATGGCGCCGGGGATCTTGTCCACCGCCTTGGGCGCACGCACGCCGGTGACGATGACCCGGTCAAGCTCGGTAGCTTTCTTGTCCTGCGCGCGCTTGCCAGCGCTGCGGCTATCGTCTTCGTTTGCTGCCTGCATCTGCTGGGCCTGCACGCTGCTGCTTATCGCTGCAGCCAGAACCAGAACCCCCAACGCTACCGGTACCTTCTTCATGGTGTTTATCTCGTTTTTGTTTTAGATAAGACGTGCATGAACTACTGCCGCGGACTGCGGCATTCCGATACTTCTGTTGGCTGCTGCATCCCTCCCGACGCAACTCCCCGACAAAGCCAGCCTAGGCGTGGACAGAGGTGCATTGAAGGCGGGGGGGCTAGCTTCAGACGTGAGGTTTTGTTGCTTGAAACAAGCTGCGGTTTTTTCTTGCGGTGCAACAAGAAAGGTTTTCTTGCTGCCGCTGGCCGTTGCTCTTGTAGGAGCGGCGTAAGCCGCGAAGCATGCGACCGTTCCGGCAACGAGATGTCTGCAATTGCAGGACGTGCGGGAGCGGTTGCTTTCTCCAGCTTCGCGGCTGACGCCGCTCCTACAAACAGCAACAAAAAAACGGCGCCACAGTTGCCTGTGGCGCCGCCTTCAAACTGCAGCTATCAGAACTTGAACGTGTGGGTCAGCGACACCATCCGGCCGCGGCCGGAGAAGTAGTTCTGCCAGCCCGGCAGCTGCGACCAGGTCAGCACGTACTGCTTGTCGAACAGGTTTTCGACGCCCAGTGCCAGCTGGCCGTAACGGCCGATGTCGTAGTTCACGCTGAGGTCCCACAGCGCGTAGCCATAGGTGTTCTCTTCGTTCTTGTAGACGGCATTGTTGGCCGGATTGACGAAGGTCTCACGCAGGTCGCGGCTGAAGGTCTTGCTGACACCCAGGGTTGCGTTGAGGGTATCGGTCGGGGTCCAGGTCACCGAGGCATTCACCTTGTCCGGCGAGATGTCGAGGATGCCCATTTCCTTCTTCAGGCCCGAACCCGGGTAGTACTGGGTCTGGCCACGGATGCGCGAGTACAGGAAGCTGGCCTTCCACTGCTCGTTGAAGGTCCAGGCGCTGTTCAACTCGAAGCCTTCGATCTCGACCGGTGCGCGGGTCAGGATGAAGTCGTCGGTGGCCTTGTCGATGGTCAGGGTGGAGCCGAAGTCCGAGGTCGAGCGGTACACGGATGCACCGATCTGGCCCTGGGCGCCACGCCAGTTGAAGCCGATTTCCTTGTTCTCGGTGATCAGCGGTTGCAGATCAGCGATGCAGGACACGGCCTTGCACGGGCTGTTGGCCTGGATGTTGCGCAGCGGGATGCCGACGTTGGCGATGCCGAAGCCTTCGGAGTACGAAGCGAACACCGACCACTGGTCGGTGATGCGCCAGATCGCACCGAAGTTGGGCATGTTGGCCTTGTAATCCATCTTGCCGCCCTGCACCGGAGTGTGGTCGCGGAAGGCAACGGTGGTGTAGCTGTCGATTTCCAGCTGACCGTCTTCGCGGCGGATGCCGGCATCCAGCGTCACCGGACCGATGTCCCAGCTCAGCTGCGCGTACGGCGCGATGCTGGTGTACTTCATCGGCGGCACCCACAGGCGGTTGGTCAGCGCCAGGCGCTGCTCGGCGGTGTCTTCCACCAGGTCCAGGCCGGCACGCAGGCGCAGGCCTTCCACCTTGAACAGGTCGCCATAGGCGTAGCCGAAGCGCAGGCCCTTCTTCTCGCTGTTGATTTCCGACTGGTCCCAGATGCGCAGGGCGTCATCGGTCGGGGCCGGCTTGGTCAGCTGACGGTCGTCGCCGTTTTCCGGCACGTAGCGCATGGCCTGCTTGGCCCAGTACGCATCAACGCTCAGGTCGCCGCCGAAGAAGTCGGCATTGGTGTACTTCGCCGCGAACTGTTCGAAATCGTTGAACTCGGCCAGCGAGCCGGCAATCGAGCCCTTTTCAGCGGTATTGGTGGTCGGGTTCGGGCACTCGACCGCATCAAAACGGCAACCTTCCACCGGGATGTAGTTGTGCTTGCCGCCGATGTGGAAGTTGCTGTAGCTGGCCTGGATGCGCTGCATCTGGCCTTCGCCGAAGTTGTAGCCACCCTTCATGAACAGGTTCTTGCTGTACGAATCGGACAGCGAGCCGGAGGTGTTCAGGCCAACGCGGCGGCCGTCGCCGTCGTAGGCGATGCCACGGTCGATGTAAGCGCCGCTGATCAGGTAGTCGACCGCGTCGCCCTTGAAGGCGTGGGTGACACCGATCTTGGACTGCGCGCTGTCGTCCTTGAACTGGCTGCTGTAACGGGTGGTGACGGTGGTTTCGTGGCCAGCCACGTCCGGGTTCTTGGACAGGTAATTGATCACGCCACCGGCGCCGCCGATGCCTTCAGCAGCCGACGGGCCGTTGATGACTTCGATCCGGCCGATCACGCCCATGTCGGTGAAGGTGCCGTTGCGGCTGCCTTCGCGCAGCGGCGAGCCCTGCGGCACGCCGTCGAACAGGCGCAGCGCGACGCGACCGCGCAAGGTCTCACCGGAGTTGCTCATCGCCTGCGAGGATTCGGAATAGCCCGGCACCATGCGTGCGAGCACGGCAGTGGCGTCTTCGGTCAGATTCAGGGTGCGCTGCACCTGCTCCGGGCTGATCAGGGTGACAGCACCCGGAACCTTGTCGATGGCAACCGGGGTGCGGGTACCGGTGACGATCACCTGGTCCAGCGTGGTTGCGGCGTCTTGTGCAAAGGCCGGGCTCATCGCGCTGGCGAGCAGCACGGCGCTGATGGCGGCCGAAAGTGGCTTGATCATGTTGTTCTCTCCCCCAGGTTTGAATGTGTGACGCGACCGGCCTGGGAGCCGGCAGAGCCAAAATGCGATGGGGACTGGCGCCCCTTTGATCCTGCCGTTTGTTGGTTCCGGTCCCCGACCATGCGGGCACCGGGCGCAACTCCGACGTTGGGCGAAGCCTAGGCGGGCCCTCGGCGCGATAGAAGCGCACCTGTGTATGTTCAAAGCCTAGGGTTTGTTGCGATTGGGTGACGGCGGCAGAGCACCTGTAGTGCCGAGCCATGCTCGGCATGGGCTTCACTGGGATGTATCCGGCAGACGACGCCCCATGTAGGAGCGGCGTAAGCCGCGAAGCCACGGCGAAATCGGAGGCAGGAGGGCTTACCCCTCCCCAACCCTCCCCTTTGCTCCGCAAAAGGGAGGGAGCTGTAGTGGGGGGGGGGGGGGGGGGGGGGGGGGGGGGGGGGGGGGGGGGGGGGGGGGGGGGGGGGGGGGGGGGGGGGGGGGGGGGGGGGGGGGGGGGGGGGGGGGGCGGGGGGGGGGG
>NZ_JBRREK010000026.1:0-73272 GCF_056760235.1 Stenotrophomonas sp. STEN018 | reverse complement strand
CCCGGGCGCCCCCCGCCGCCCCCCCACCCTCCCCCCCCCCCCCCCCCCCCCGCCCCCCCCGCCCCCCCCCCCCCCCCCCCCCCCCCCCCCCCCCCCCCCCCCCCCCCCACGCCGCTCCCACAAGACCGAGCACGGGCTCAGTCTTCCAACATCTCCATCCAGGTCGCTTCGGCCTGCTCCAGCTGCTGCGCCAGCACTTCACGCTCGCCGCCCAGTCTGGCCATCTTCGCCGCGTCGGCATAGTTGGCCGAATCAGCCAGCTGCGCATCCACTTCAGCCAGTGATGCACCCAGCTGCTCGACCTTCTTCTCGGCCGCTTCCAGCTTGTGTGGATTGATCGGCTTCTTGTTCGACGTCGGCTTGGCCGGAGCCACCTGTGCAACCGGTGCAGCAGCGGCAGGCTTTTCCTGGCGGTCGCTCTTGGTGCGTGCACCCTGCGCGCTGGCGCGGGTACGCAGCCACTGTGCGTACTCGTCCAGGTCGCCGGCAAACGGTTCGACCACACCGTCGGCCACGCGCCAGAACGTATCGCAGACCAGACCGATCAGATGGCGGTCATGCGAAACCATTACGATCGCGCCTTCGAACAGCGACAGCGCTTCGGCCAGAGCCTCGCGCATCTCGAGATCAAGGTGGTTGGTCGGTTCGTCGAGCAGCAGCACGTTCGGCTGCTGCCAGGCGATCAAGGCCAGTGCCAGACGCGCACGCTCGCCACCGGAGAAACCATCCACCGTCTCGAACGCGCGATCACCGGGGAAGTTCCACTTGCCGAGGAAGTCGCGGAACGACTGGTTCACGCCATCCGGTGCGATCTCACGGAAGTGATCCATCGGCGTCATGCCGGCGTGCAGCGATTCCACCGTGTGCTGGGCGAAGTAACCAATCTGCAGGTCCGGGTGGGCCATGCGGTCACCGGCCAGCAGCTCCAGGTCACCGACCAGCGATTTCACCAGCGTGGTCTTACCGGCACCGTTCGGGCCGAGCAGACCGACACGCTGACCCGCTTCCAGACCGAAGCCGACGTTGTCCAGGATCACCGCGTCCGGGCCGTAGCCAGCGGTAACGTCGTTGAGGCGGATCAGCGAGAACGGCAGCTTGGCCGGCGGCGAGAACTCGATGCGGAACTCGCGCTCGGCGCGCACCGCTTCGGTACCGGCCATCTTGGCCAGACGCTTCATCCGGCTCTGCGCCTGGGTGGCCTTGCTGGCCTGCGCCTTGAAGCGGTCGATGAAGCTCTGCAGATGCGCGCGCTCGGCCTGTTCCTTTTCGTGGGTGATCTGCTGCTGGCGCAGGTGTTCGGCACGCTGACGCTCGAAGTCGGTGTAACCGCCGACATAGAGTTTGGCCGTGCCGCTGTGCAGGTGCAAAGTGTGGGTGGCGACGTTGTCGAGGAACTCGCGGTCATGCGAGATCAGCAGCAGCGTGCCCGGGTACTTCAGCAGCCACTGTTCCAGCCAGTACACGGCGTCCAGATCCAAGTGGTTGGTCGGTTCGTCGAGCAGCAGCAGGTCGCTGGGCATCATCAGCGCGCGGGCAAGGTTCAAACGCGCACGCCAGCCACCGGAGAACGCCGCAACCGGACGCTCATGGGTATCGGCCGGGAAGCCCAGGCCATGCAGCAGCTTGCCGGCACGCGCTTCGGCGTCATAGGCATTGAGCTCGGCCATCTTCTGATGGGCGTTGGCGACGGCTTCCCAGTCCTCGCGCGCGGCGGCGGCGGCTTCTTCCTGCAGCACCGCGGCGACCACGTCGTCACCGCCGAGCACATAGTCGATGGCGCGGTCGGTCAGCGCAGGGGTTTCCTGGGCAACGTCGGCAATGCGGATCTTGCCGGGCAGCGACACATCGCCTTTGTCGGCTTCCAGTTCACCACGCACGGCGGCAAACAGGCTGGATTTACCTGCGCCATTACGGCCCACCACGCCTACGCGATAGCCGGCATGCAGGGTGAGGTCTACGTTGGACAACAGCAGGCGCTCGCCCCGGCGAAGGGCGAAATTACGAAGGGAAATCATGAATAGGTCCGTTATAACGAAAAGGAATGTGCATGTGAGCAGCATTCCTGCGACGCAATTCTAACGTTAACCAATACTTGACTCACCTCCTGTTATCGCACGCGCCTGAACGGCGTTGCCTGACAGAGAGCAAGTACTCGCATTGCCAAATCGCCTTTGCTGAACTGAAAAAGCTTTCAAAAGCAACAATTTAGCTGAACCATCCGGTTTGACACGAGGTAAAAATTCCATTAATTCGTTAATGGCGCACCGCAACAGCCGCGAACCCCACGCGCCGCCGATGCCGCCACTCAATACCGGAGCTGCAACCTGATGAACCGCAAGTCCAGCACCCTCGCCGTCGCTATTGCCATCGCCCTCGGCGCCCCGGCCCTTCCCGCCCTGGCCCAGACCGCCGCCAATACCCTGGATACCGTGATCGTCACCGGTACCCGCGTGGCCGACCGCACCGTTGCCGAGTCGCAGTCGCCGATCGACATCATCACCCCGGAAGCCCTGCAGTCCACCGGCACTGGCGAGTTGGCCACGGCGCTGTCGCGCGCCCTGCCCTCGCTGAACTTCCCGCGCCCGGCCCTGACCGACGGCACCAGCGGCATCCGCCCGGCGCAGCTACGCGGCCTCTCGCCCGACCAGGTGCTGGTGCTGGTCAACGGCAAGCGCCAACACACCTCGGCGATGATCAACGTCAACGGCAGCATCGGCCGTGGCTCCTCCGCGGTGGACATCAACGCCATTCCGATCGCCGCCATCGAGCGCGTGGAAGTGCTGCGTGACGGCGCCTCGGCCCAGTACGGCTCCGACGCCATCGCCGGCGTGGTCAACATCGTGCTCAAGGGCAGCGGCAAGGGTGGCAGCCTGGCGGTGGATTACGGCCAGTACTCGGCCGGTGACGGCGCCAAATACCAGATCTCCGGCGACACCGGCGTCAGCTTCGCCGATGGCCGCGGCAGCGTGCATTTCGCCGGCCAGGTCAGCCAGCAGGACGAGAGCAACCGCGCCGGGCCGTATCAGGGCACTGCGCCGAATACCGGCAACTTCCCGTCCATCGGCGAGAAGACCTTCGTGGTCGGCGATCCGCGCGTGGATGCCACCGCTGCCTCGGTCAATGCCAGCTTCAACTTCAGCGACAACATCAGCGCCTACGCCAGCGCCTTGCTGAGCAACCGCGACATCACCTCGTTCGCGTTCTACCGCTCGCCCAACCACAGCGGCCAGACCGCGCTGCTGGCGCAGACCTACCCGGACGGCTACGTGCCGCAGATCAACCAGTACTCCAAGGACCGCTCGCTGGTGGCCGGCGTCAAGGGCAATACCGAGAGCGGCTGGACCTGGGATGTCAGCGTCAACCACGGTGAAAACACCCTGGATTTCCACACCCGCAACAGCATCAACTACAGCCTGGGCGTGAACAGCCCGACCTCGTTCTACGACGGCACGCTGAAGTACCAGCAGGACATCTTCAACGCCGACCTCACCAAGTCGCTGGATTGGGGCCTGGCCTACCCGGTCACGCTGTCCTTCGGCGGTGAGTACCGTCGTGAGAAGTGGGAACAGGAAGCGGGTGAACTGAACTCCTATACCGGCAGCGGCGCGCAGGGTTTTGGTGGTTTTACCCCGACCAACGAAGTGCATAACGACCGCCACAACTACGCCGTCTACGCCGGCCTGGAAGCCGACCTGACCGAGAAATTCTCCGCTGGTCTGACCGGCCGCTATGAGGACTACTCGGACTTCGGCGACAAGTTCTCCGGCAAGCTGTCGGCGCGCTACGCCTTCACCGACAAGGTCGCGCTGCGTGCCACTGCATCCAATGGCTTCCGCGCGCCGTCACTGGCCCAGCAGAGCTACCAGGCGGTGACCAGCACCATCATCAACGGCAGCTTCGTCGATCGTGGCACCTTCCCCACCACCAGCCTCGCCGCGCAGGCGCTGGGCGCCAGCAAGCTGCAGGCCGAAAGCTCCACCTCCTACAGCCTGGGCCTGGTGCTGCAGCCGGTTGATCGCCTGTACCTGACCGTCGATGCCTACCAGATCGACATCGACGACCGCATCGTGCTGTCCACCAACATCACCACCAATGCCGCTGCCAATGCGCTGCTGGCCGGACTGGGGCTGCCGCAGGTCACCGCGTTCTCCTACTTCACCAATGGCGTGGATACCCGCACCCGCGGTGTCGATGCGGTGTCCAGCTACACCATCCCGTTCACCGCCAGCAATCTGGAACTGACCGCTGCCTACAGCTACAACGAGACCGAGGTGAAGAAATTCATTGCTTCGCCGGCGGTGTTTGGCAGCCTGGGCATCACCCAGTCGCTGATCGGTCGCGACGAGCTTGGCCGCATCGAGGACAGCTACCCGCGTGACAAGGCCATCCTCAGTGGCACCTGGCGCTCGGACCGCTGGGAGCTGGGTCTGTCGGCCACCCGCTACGGCAGCTTCACCGTGCGCAACTCGGCCACTGCTGCCCGCGACCAGACCTACGACGCCAGCTGGGTGGTGGATGCCTCAGCCAGTTTCAAGCCCAGCGAGAACTGGAAGCTGACCCTGGGTGCGGACAACCTGCTGGACCAGTACCCGGACCGCACTGCCGATCTGCAGAACTCGACCTGGGGCATGCTGCCGTACAGCAACTACTCGCCGTACGGTTTCAACGGCGCCTACGTCTACGGCCGTATCAGCTACACCTGGTAAGACCGGTTTGATGTCGTGAAAGGAAGATGCCCTGGGAAACCCGGGCATTTTTCTTTGTGCCGTATGGCCGTATGGCCGTATGGCCGTTGTCCGTTGTCCGTTGGCGATGCATAGCAGCGCGATGATCTGCCTCAAGCAGCTTCAGGAAACACCTTCGCGCAGAGGAAATCCACCAGTGCCCGCACCTTCGGCGATGGGTATTTGCTTGCCGGCCACAGCACGTTGAAAACACCAACTCCACCCACCTGATCGACCAGGATCGGCTGCAGCAGCCCCGCGGCCAGCGGCTCGCGGATGGCGAAATCCGGCAGGTAGGCAATCCCCAGCCCGCGCAGCGCAAAGCACACTCGCGTCTCGATGTTGTTGCAGATCATCGAAGTCGGCAGTTGCAGCTCGGCCTCGCCGGCTGCGCGCCGCAGCACCCAGGCTTCCAGCTTGCCGCTGTTGGGGAAGCGATAGTGCAGGCAGCTGTGCTGCTCGAGATCGGCCGGCACCTGCGGTACGCCACGACGAGCCAGATAGTCCGGCGACGCCACCAGCCGCATATGGAAGCTGCCCAGGCGACGCGCCGACAGACGCGAGTCGGCCGGTTCACCGGTGCGCACGACCGCATCGAAACCTTCCTCGATGACATCGACCATGCGGTCGGTGAAGTCCAGGTCCAGCTCGATCTGCGGATACGCGCGCATGAACTCGCCCAGCACCGGCAGCACCAGCGAACTGACCAGCGGCAGGCTGACGCGCAGTCGGCCGCGTGGCGCCGCACTGGCCTGCGACAGTTCCAGCTCGGCGGCATCTATCTCGGCCAGGATGCGGCGGCTGCGCTCCAGAAACAGCGTGCCTTCGGCCGTGAGGGTCACGCTGCGGGTGCTGCGGTGAAACAGACGCACCCCCAACTTCTCTTCCAGCCGCGCCACACTCTTGCCGATCGCCGAGGCCGACACCCCCAGCTCACGCCCGGCCGCGACGAAGCTGCGCGTCTCGGCCACCTGCACGAACACCACGAAGCCGTTGAGGCTATCCATGATCCGCCTTCCGTTTGATTGCGGACATTTTATTCCACGCATCACGGAACTGCAGCCTGCTTTTTCTTCAATCCAAGGATTTCTATCGTCGCAGCCTGCCCATTCAATCGAGCCAGCTGCCATGACGATCCCCACATTTTCCCTATCCCCAAGTGCCACGCCTGACCCGGTTTTGGTCCCCATCCAGACCGTCGTGCAGCGGGCATTGGAGCAACAGCGTCTGGTCGGCGCGGTGGTGCTGGTCGCCCGTGACGGCGAGTTGATCCACCGCCAGGCCAGCGGCCTCGCCGACCGCGCCAGCGCGCGCCCGATGAGCGTGGACACCGTGTTCCGGCTGGCATCGGTCAGCAAGCCCATCGTCTCCGCTGCAACCATGGTGTTGGTGGCACAGGGCAAACTTGAGCTGGATGCAGGCATCGAACACTGGCTGCCGGAATTCCAGCCGCGATTGGCTGACGGTCGCCCAGCACGGATCAGCGCTCGGCAACTGCTCAGCCACACCGCCGGCCTTGGTTACCGTTTCTTCGAGCCGGATGCTGACGGTGCGTATGCCCGGGCTGGCGTTTCCGACGGCATGGATGCCTCCGGCATCAGCCTGCAGGAAAACCTGCGGCGCATCGCCGAAGTACCGCTGCTCTACCAACCCGGCAGCGCCTGGGGCTACTCGCTGGCGACCGATGTGCTGGGTGCCTTGATCGAACGCATCCACGGCACGCCGCTGCAGCAGGCAGTGGATCAACTGGTTGCCGGCCCATTGGGAATGACAGATACCGGCTTTGTCGCCCGTGACTCCCAACGCCTGGCAAGCGCCTATGTAAGCGATACACCGCAGCCACACCTGCTCAGCGAGGGCGAGATTGTTTCGCCATTCGATGGCGCTATCGGCATCACCTACAGCCCGGCGCGCATCTTCGATGCGCAGGCCTTCCCCTCCGCTGGCGCGGGCATGGCCGGCACTGCCGGCAATCTGCTGCGCCTGCTGGAGATGCTGCGCGTGGGCGGCGATGGTCTGTTGCCCACCGAGCTGATCGCTGAAATGGGTCGCGACCAGACCGACGGCCTGGAACTGCCCAGCGCACCGGGTTTCGGTTTCGGTCTGGGCTTCTCCGTGTTGCGCGACCCGGTGCTTGCCGCCACACCGGAATCGCCGGGTACCTGGCGTTGGGGCGGCGCCTACGGCCATTCCTGGTTCGTGGACCAGGCACAGGGACTGAGCGTGGTCGCCTTCACCAATACGCTGTACGAAGGCATGTCCGGTCGCTTCGTCACCGACCTGCGCGATGCGGTTTACGCTGCAGTGGAGCTGCACTGATGCGCGCCGCAGCCTCTGAACGTTTGCCCCTTGGTGCACTGCTCGCATTGGCCATGGCTGGCTTCATCACCATCCTCACCGAAGCATTACCCGCTGGCCTGCTACCGCAGATGGCGCGCGGCCTTGCCGTGTCCGAGGCATGGATAGGACAGACCGTGACGGTCTACGCGATCGGCTCGTTGTTGGCGGCGATTCCGCTGACCAGCGCCACCCAAGGTCTGCGTCGCCGCCCATTGCTGCTGGCGGCGATAGCCGGCTTCGCCATCGCCAATACCGTCACCACCTTCTCCAGCAGCTACGCACTGACGCTGCTGGCCCGCTTTCTCGCCGGTGTTTCCGCCGGTCTGCTGTGGGCCTTGCTGGCGGGCTATGCCGCGCGCATGGTGCCCGCACATCAACAAGGCAAGGCGATTGCCATCGCGATGGTGGGCACGCCGCTGGCGCTGTCGCTGGGCGTGCCGGCCGGCACCTTGTTCGGCAACCTGTTGGGCTGGCGGATCTGTTTTGGCACGATGAGCCTATTGGCGTTGGCGCTGATGCTGTGGGTGAGGTTCAAGGTGCCGGACTTCGCCGGCCAGTCGGCAAGCCGACAGCTGCCGCTGCGCCAGGTGTTCTCGATCGCCGGCGTGCGCCCGGTGCTGTTCGTGGTGCTGGGCTTCGTGCTGGCCCACAACATCCTTTACACCTACATCGCGCCATTCCTGGCCGCTGCCAGCATGGGCGAGCGCACCGACCTGGTGCTGCTGGTGTTCGGTATGACTTCATTGCTGGGCATCTGGATCGTCGGCGTGCTGGTCGATCAACACCTGCGTGCGTTGACGCTTGCCAGCACCGTACTGTTCGGCGCGGCCGCACTCGCACTCGGGCTGGCCAGTGAGACGCCGCTTGTGGTCTACGCGGCAGTGGCGGTGTGGGGTATTGCCTTCGGCGGTGCCGCGACCCTGTTCCAGACAGCACTGGCAAAGACCGCCGGAGACGCCGCCGATGTCGCCCAATCCATGCTGGTCACCGCCTGGAACGCGGCAATTGCCGGTGGCGGCATCATCGGCGGCGCGCTGCTCGGCCACTGGGGCGTTACTGCGTTCGCTCCGGTGCTGCTGGTGCTGTTGCTTGCAACACTGATGGCTGTCTGGTTTGCCAGACGCCATGGATTTGCAGCTGCCGATGCTTCGTCCGCTGCTGCCAAGGCGGCGCTGGGCGGCCGCAGCGAGGCGCAGCCATGAACAGGTCCAGCGCGCTGTTCTTCATCGCCTTGGGGCTGTTCGGGCTTTATGCCGTCGAGTTCAGCGTGGTCGGCATCCTGCCTGCCATCATCCAGCGCCATGGCATCAGCGTGGCCCAGGCCGGTTGGCTGGTCGCGCTGTTCGCAGCGGTGGTTGCACTGTGCGGGCCTGCGCTGGTGCTGTGGTTTGGTCGCTTCGACCGCCGCAAGGTGTTGGTGGCGTCGTTGCTGGTCTTCAGCCTGTGCAGCCTACTGTCAGCCTGGGCACCCAGCTTCGCGGTATTGATGGCGCTGCGTGTGCCCTCTGCCCTGCTGCACCCGGTGTTCTTCTCGATGGCCTTTGCCTCCGCTGTCGCGCTCTACCCGCCGCAACGGGCGGCGCATGCCACTGCATTGGCTTTCTCCGGCACCACGTTGGGACTGGTGCTGGGCGTGCCGGTGGCAAGCTGGGTCGGAGCAGCCTTGTCCTATGAGGCCCCGTTTCTGTTCTGCGCGGCGGTGAATCTTGCGGCCGCCATCGGTCTGTGGATCAAGCTGCCTGATGGGCGCGGAACAACACGGGCGATGACCCCCGATCCGCTGGCTGTGCTGCGCCGGAGCAAGGTGTGGCTGTCGATCGCAACCGCGGTATGCGTGTTCGCCGCCATGTTCTCGGTCTACTGCTATGCGGCCGAATACCTCGCCCGCCAAGCCCAGCTGCACGCCGAAGCGATCAGCCTGCTGCTCGGCGTCTTCGGCATGGGCGGCGTACTTGGCAACCTGTTGGCAGGCCGCGCCTTGGACCGCCAGCTTGGCTGGACCGTGCTGGCATACCCGGTGCTGCTTGCGGCGGTCTATGCGGTACTGCTGCGCTTCGCCTCACCGGCGCTGGCCGGCATGCTGCCGATCTGCCTGCTGTGGGGCGCAGCCCACGCCAGTGGATTGATCGTCAGCCAGATGTGGATGAGCTCGGCCGCGCCCGAGGCACCCGAGTTCGCCACCAGCCTGTATGTTTCCGCCGCCAACCTCGGCGTGGTGCTAGGCGCCGCGCTCGGCGGCAGCCTAATCGGCGTCCTGGGGATAAGCGCAATCATCTGGAGTGGCTGGCTGTTCGCCGCGTTGGCGGCTGTCACGGTGCTGGCCAGGAAACCGTGGCGGGTCCTTGGCCCGGCATGAAGGGCGCCTCGCAGGCGGCCTTCAAGGGGTTCATCGCAACCCTCAATTCCAAAAAAATATCGGATATTTCCGGCATTTAGCCGCATGTACACCGGTAGCACCTTTAGAATCGAGGCATCCCCCACCCGACCCAGCGAGCCCTGATGCACCATGACACCGCCCTGATCAACATGATTGCCATCGGCTTGGGCCTGGCCTTCGTGCTTGGTGCCCTGGCCAACAAACTGCGGCTGTCGCCGCTGGTGGGCTATCTGGTTGCCGGTGTCATCGTAGGGCCGTTCACCCCGGGCTTTGTCGCCGATCAGGCGCTGGCCAACCAGTTGGCCGAGATCGGCGTGATGCTGCTGATGTTCGGCGTCGGCCTGCACTTCTCGCTGAAAGACCTGATGGCGGTCAAGGCCATCGCCATCCCCGGTGCCATCGGCCAGATCCTAGTCGCCACCCTGCTCGGCTGGGGCGTGGCCACGCTGATGGGCTGGCCGGTACTGCACGGCGTGATCTTTGGTTTCTCGCTGGCCACCGCCTCCACCGTGGTGCTGCTGCGGGCGATGGAAGAACGCCGCCTGCTGGAAACCAAGCGCGGCAAGATTGCGGTCGGCTGGTTGATCGTCGAAGACCTGGCCTGTGTGCTGGCACTGGTGATGATGCCGGTGATCGCCGACGTGTTCGGCCCTGAGGCAAGCGGCAAGGAGTTGTCCATCGGCGGGCTGCTGGCCTCGATCGGCTGGACCTTCGTGCAGCTGGGCCTGTTCGTGGCGGTGATGCTGGTGGTCGGCCGCCGGGTGATCCCGTGGGTGCTGGAAAAAGTGGCCGGCACCGGCTCGCGCGAACTGTTCACCCTGTGCGTGCTTGCGATTGCCTTGGGCGTGGCGTTCGGCGCTGCCGCCTTGTTCGGCGTGTCGTTTGCGCTGGGTGCGTTCTTCGCCGGCATGATGCTCAACGAATCCGAGCTCAGCCATAAGGCGGCACACGATTCGCTGCCACTGCGCGATGCGTTCGCGGTGCTGTTCTTCGTCTCGGTCGGCATGTTGTTCAACCCGATGATCATCGTCGAGCACCCCTGGCAGGTGCTGGCGACGGTGTTGATCATCATGTTCGGCAAGTCGGCTGCGGCCTTCTTCATCGTGCGCGCGTTCGGCCATTCCAAGAGCACCGCGCTGACAATTTCCGCGTCACTGGCGCAGATCGGCGAGTTCGCTTTCATCATCGCCGGCCTCGGTGTGGCGTTGAAGATCCTGCCGCCGACCGGGCAATCGCTGGTACTGGCCGGTGCACTGGTGTCGATCATGCTCAACCCGGTGGTATTCGGCCTGCTCGACCGCTGGCAGGCGCGCCACAAGGAAACCACGCCGGTACCGGAAGTGCCCGAAATCCCACCGGGTCCGTCGCTGGACCTGCACGACCACGCCATCGTGGTCGGCTATGGCCGGGTTGGCAGCGAGCTGGCGCAGGTGCTGCGCGACCGCGGCGTGCCGGTGCTGGTGATCGACGACAATCGGGAACATGTGGAACGTGCGCACGCCGCAGGCATTCCCGGCATCCGCGGCAGTGCTGCCTCGGACAAGGTGTTGGCCGAAGCGCATCCCGAACGCGCCACCATCGCCGTACTGGCGATCCCGCAGCCGCTGGAATCAGGCGAAGTCCTGGCCAAACTGCGCGCGATCAACCCCAACCTGACCCTGCTCGCGCGCGCCCACAGCGACGCCGAGGTCAAGCATCTGCTCGACCACGGCGCCGATGGCACGGTGATGGCCGAGCGCGAGCTGGCTTATTCGCTGGCGGAAATGATCATGTCCACCCCGCCCTACCGCAGCCTGCGCCCAGGCATGCCTCAGCCGGCCGCCAGCGGCACGTAAATATCGGCGCGCAGGATGGTCTCGGGTACTTCTTCGGGGTCGTCCAGGAAGTGGTAATGCAGCGGTGCATCACGCAGGGCGTGGCCGCTGCCCGGCAACCAGTCACGCAGCAACTGGTCGGTGGCATCTTCCAGCAGCGAGTAGCTGCCGACGTGGCGCAGCCGCGCCATGCGGCCGCCACCCAACACCTGCCGTTGCAGTGATGCCGGCAACGCCGGCAGCTCCGCGTCGAACGCCAACGCGCAATCGAACAGCAGCTCCTCGGCAGGCAGCTCGCGGTGATCACCGAGCGGCATGCCGATCAACTGCTGCAGCTGTTCGATCAGCCCCTGCTCCGCAGCCCAGCCGAACAGTTCACCGAACACACCATCCAGATCATCGAAGGCCCCCTGCGCACGCAGTGCCACCACTTCGAATGGTTCCAAGGTGATGACTTCCACACTCAACGGCGCGGGCTTTTCGGCTGGCGGCAATGGACGTGACAACTGCTCGATACTGGCGGCCAAGCGCTTGGGATCATCCCGCAACTCGCTGGCGCTGGCATCCACGGTTTCGCGCAGCACCCGCGCCAAGGCCTGCGGTGTGTCGTAGCCAGCCAACAGCGCGATCTCGGTGACACTGGCATCGCTATGCGCCAAACGCTGCAAGGCCTTGACCACGCGCAGCCGCTGTACGGCGCGGCCAATGGTTTCGCCGGTCAGCGCGCGGTACACGCGGTGGAAATGGAATGGCGAGTAATGGGCGATGGCTGCCAGTGCATCCAAATCCGGCAATGGCCCACCAGCATCGATGCTTTGCTGCAGGCAGCTGATGACCCGGTCCAGGCGTGGCAACTGCGCGACATTGGCTTTCATTGCAGCATCTCCGTTGGCTGATGAGGCTATTGCAGCGCGCTTGCTCAGCGCTGGCGTTTCCGATCTTGCGCAACATCAGCATCCGCGCCGGGCAGGCGCGCCAGATGATCCTGCAACAACACGATGGCCTGGCGCACCTTGGCCGGCTGGGTCTGGCGATGCGGGGTGACCGCCCAGACCGGCAGCGCCGGCACCTCCCATTCCGGCAACAGCCGCTGCAGGCTGCCGGATTCGAGCAACGGTGCGGCATCCAGACTGGTCAACACCGCGACACCCAATCCCGCCTCGCACAGGCGCAGTACCGCCGGCTGGTTCTGGCTGGCGATGCGCGGATACGCAGGCACCAGCCGCTCCTCGCCGTTCTCGCTGTGCCGCCAGACCAGCCCCGGCACCTGCGGCATGCCCAGCCATTCCGCCGCTGGCACCTGCAACGGATCACTGGGCAAGCCGTGCCGCTGCAGCCAGGCCGGTGCCGCGCAGGGCCAGCGCTGCAAGCTACCCAGCCGCTGCGCCATCCAGTCGCTGTCGGGCAGCTGGCCGAAGCGCAGCGCCAGATCGATGCGCGCCTGCAACAGGTCGGTCCAACCATCGTCGAAGAACAGATGCAGGCGCAGCTGCGGGTTGTCCTGCAGCCAACCGCCCAAGGCAGGGCCGATATGCGCGGCCATGCCGAGCGGTGCCGACAGCCGCAGCTCACCGCTGGGCGCCTGTCGGGCAGCTGATAGTTCGGCCTCTGCCTCGCCCGCCGCATCCAGCAGCCGCGCGCAGGCAGCGTAGTAACGACTGCCCACGTCGGTCAGCGCCAGCCGCCGGGTCGAGCGATGCAGCAAGGCCACGCCAGCATCCTGCTCCAATGCGCGCACCTGCTGGCTCACCGCCGAGGTACTCATGCCCATCGCCCGCGCCGCCGCACTCATCGAACCGTGCTGCACCACCTGGGCAAACAAGGCCATCCGTTTGACGCTGTCCATGGCTCACCTCCGTGCGGCCATTGTGAAGCACAGCTTCAAGGTGATTGTGATTTTTTGCGACTGTCACACGTGCCGGCTTGGGCGGACACTGGCCTCATTCCCCACCCCGAAGGATCTCACCATGAAAGTTGCCCTGATCGGTGCCACCGGCTTTGTCGGCAAGGCCGTACTCGAAGAACTGCTGGCCCGTGGCCATGACGTGACCGCACTGGCCCGTGACCCTGCCAAGTTGGAAGCCCGCCCGCAGCTGCAGGTGGTCAAGGCAGATGTGCTCAATGCCGATGAAGTGCATGCCGCCGTTGCCGGTACCGATGCGGTGATCAGCGCCTATAACGCAGGCTGGGCCAACCCGGACCTGTACAACGAGTTCCTGCGCGGCACCCGCGCTATCGTCGCCGGCACCAAGGCTGCGGGCGTGAAGCGTTACATCGTGATTGGTGGCGCCGGCAGCCTGTATGCGCCAGACGGTACCCAGTTGGTGGATTCACCCAACTTCCCGGCCGCGATCTATCCCGGTGCCAGTGCCGCACGTGATGCGCTGACCGAGCTGCGCAATGAGACGTCCTTGGCCTGGACCCAACTGAGTCCGCCGGTTGCATTCCATCCGGGTAGTGCGACCGAGCGCACCGGCAAGTACCGGGTTGGTAGCGACACTCCGCTGAGCACTGGCGATGGCCCGGGCACGATCAGCGCCGCGGATCTGGCGGTGGCGGTGGTGGATGAGCTGGAAGCGCCGCAGCATATCGGCAAGCGGTTTACGGTTGCTTGGTAAAAGCTGAAAGCTGCCCTCACCCCAACCCCTCTCCCGTAAACGGGAGAGGGGCTCGGATCGCGTCGGCTGCTAGTGCACTAGCCCCTCTCCCGTTTACGGGAGAGGGGTTGGGGTGAGGGCAGCTCTTGATCTATCTCTCAAGCCCCAGCCAACGCCTGCTCCAGATCCGCCAGCAAGTCATCGATGTGTTCGATGCCCACCGACAGACGCACGGTATCCAGCGTCACTCCCGCCTTCTCCAACTCCGCCGCATCCAACTGGCGATGTGTGGTGGAAGCCGGATGCGTAGCCAACGATTTTGCATCGCCCAGATTCACCAGACGGGTGAACAACTGCAAGGCATCCAGGAAGCGCGCTCCAGCCTCACGCCCACCCGGCAACCCAAAGGTCAGCACACCCGAGCCATGCCCGCGCAGATACTTCTGCACCAGCGCGTGCTCCGGATGGTCGGGCAGCGCGGCATAGTTCACCCAGGCGACTTTCGCGTGCTTCTGCAGGTAATTCGCCACCGCCAGCGTATTGCTGTTGATCCGGTCCATACGCAGCGCCAGCGTCTCGATACCCTGCAGGATCTGGAACGCGTTGAACGGCGAGATCGCCGCGCCCATGTTGCGCAGCGGCACCACGCGGGCACGACCAATGAACGCCGCCGGGCCAAGTGCCTCGGTATAGACCACGCCGTGGTAACTCACGTCCGGCGTATTGAGGCGCGGGAAACGCTCCTTGTGCTCAGCCCATGGGAAACGACCCGAATCGACAATCGCGCCGCCAAGGCTGGTGCCATGGCCGCCGAGATACTTGGTCAATGAGTGCACGACGATATCGGCGCCGAAATCGAACGAGCGCTGCAGATATGGCGTAGCCACGGTGTTGTCGACGATCACCGGCACGCCATGGGCGTGGGCGATCTTGGCAATGGCTTCGATATCGGTGATGTTGCCGCGCGGGTTGCCGATCGATTCGACGAACACCGCCTTGGTGCGCTCGTCGATCAAGGCAGCAAAGGCCTGCGGATCACGGTAGTCGGCGAAACGGGTCTGGATGCCGAACTGCGGCAGCGTATGCGCGAACAGGTTATAGGTGCCGCCGTACAGCGCGCTTGAGGCCAGGATGTTGTCGCCTGCCTCGGCAATGGTCTGGATGGCGTAGGTGATCGCGGCCTGGCCTGAGGCCAGCGCCAATGCACCGATGCCGCCTTCCAATGCAGCAATGCGCTTTTCCAGCACATCGGTAGTGGGGTTCATGATGCGGGTATAGATGTTGCCCTGCACCTTGAGGTCGAACAGATCGGCACCGTGCTGGGTGTCGTCAAAGGCGTAGGCAACGGTCTGGTAGATCGGCACCGCGACTGCGCGGGTGGTCGGATCGGGGGAATAGCCGCCGTGCACGGCGATGGTTTCAGGCTTCCACTGCGGATCGGTCATCGGGGTGCTCGCTAAGGAGTGACCGCTGACGATAGCCGAGGATGGATGGCAACCGGTGGACGGTTGCAGGGGTTACTTGTGAGGTATTGGAATCTTCTGATGCATTTTCAGCTAGAAGCTTCCCCTCACCCCAACCCCTCTCCCGCGTGCGGGAGAGGGGCTAGTGCACTACGAGCCGCCACAAACCTGGCCCCTCTCCCGCGCGCGGGAGAGGGGTTGGGGTGAGGGCAGCTCTTAACGCTTCTGAAGCTTTGGCTTTGGCTTTGGCTTTGAATCTCAGCCCTTACCAAACTGCAAATGACCACCGCCGCCGGCTTCCACCTTGATGGTGTCGCCGCTGACGAACTCGCCGGACAGAATCTTCTGCGCCAACGGGTTCTCCAGCTGGGCCTGGATCGCACGCTTCAACGGACGTGCGCCATACACCGGATCGAAGCCGACATTGCTCAACACATCGAAGGCCGAATCCGACACTTCCAGGCTCAGGCCACGCTCGGTCAGCCGCTTCTCCAGCCCACGCATCTGGATGCGTGCGATCTGCTTGATCTGCTGCTTGTCCAGCGGGTGGAACACGACGATGTCGTCCAGACGGTTGATGAACTCTGGACGGAAGTGCGCCTGCACCACGCCCATCACCGCGGCCTTCATCTGCGTATAGGCTTCCGGGCTGTCGTCGCCGCTCATGTCCTGGATCTGGTGCGAGCCCAGGTTCGAGGTCATCACGATGACGGTGTTGCGGAAGTCCACCGTGCGGCCCTGGCCGTCGGTCAAACGACCGTCATCCAGCACCTGCAGCAGGATGTTGAACACATCCGGATGCGCCTTCTCCACTTCGTCCAGCAGGATCACGCTGTACGGGCGACGACGCACCGCCTCGGTCAGGTAGCCACCTTCTTCGTAGCCCACATAACCCGGGGGCGCACCGATCAGGCGCGACACGCTGTGCTTCTCCATGAACTCACTCATGTCGATGCGCACCATCGCGTCGGGTGAGTCGAACAGGAAGTCGGCCAGTGCCTTGGTCAGCTCGGTCTTGCCCACGCCGGTCGGGCCCAGGAACAGGAACGAGCCGCTCGGGCGATTCGGATCCGACAGGCCAGCGCGCGAGCGCCGCACCGCGTCGGAGACCACGCGGATTGCTTCTTCCTGCCCAACCACGCGGTTGTGCAGCATGTCTTCCATGCGCAGCAGCTTGTCGCGCTCGCCTTCGAGCATCTTGCTGACCGGGATACCGGTCCAGCGCGAGACGACCTCGGCGATTTCTTCGTCGGTCACCTTGTCCTGCACCAGCCGGAAGTCCTTGCGGTCCACTTCCTGCGCGGCAGCGAGCTGTTTTTCCAGGTTCGGCAGCAGGCCGTACTGGATTTCGCTCATCTTGGCGAAGTCCTGGCGGCGCTGCGCAGCTTCCAGATCAAGTTTTGCCTTTTCGACCTGCTCCTTGATCTTGGTCGCGCCCTGCAGCGCAGCCTTCTCCGACTTCCAGATTTCGTTGAGGTCGGAGAACTCGCGTTCCAGCGTATCGATGTCGGCTTCCAGATCGGCCAGGCGCTTGCGCGAGGCGTCATCCTTCTCCTTCTTCAGCATTTCGCGCTGGATCTTGAGCTGGATCAAACGACGCTCCAGACGATCAAGTTCCTCCGGCTTGGAGTCGATCTCCATGCGGATGCGCGAAGCGGCCTCATCCATCAGGTCGATGGCCTTGTCCGGCAGCTGCCGGTCGGTGATGTAGCGGTTCGACAAGGTCGCTGCCGCAACCACGGCCGGGTCGGTGATCTCGACGCCATGGTGCACCGCGTAGCGTTCCTTCAGGCCACGCAGGATGGCAATGGTGTCCTCAACCGTCGGCTCACCGACAAACACCTTCTGGAAACGGCGCTCCAGCGCGGCGTCCTTCTCGATGTACTGGCGGTACTCGTCCAGCGTGGTGGCGCCGATGCAATGCAGCTCGCCACGCGCAAGCGCGGGCTTGAGCATATTGCCCGCATCCATTGCGCCCTCGCCCTTGCCGGCGCCGACCATGGTGTGCAGTTCGTCGATGAACAGGATGATCTGGCCTTCGTTCTTGGACAGATCATTGAGCACGGCCTTCAGCCGTTCCTCGAACTCGCCGCGGAACTTGGCACCGGCAATCAACGCGCCCATGTCCAGCGAGAGCACGCGCTTGCCGCGCAGGCCCTCGGGCACTTCGTCATTGATGATGCGCTGGGCCAGACCTTCGACAATCGCGGTCTTGCCCACGCCGGGTTCACCGATCAGCACCGGGTTGTTCTTGGTACGGCGCTGCAGCACCTGGATGGTGCGACGGATTTCCTCGTCGCGGCCGATCACCGGGTCGAGCTTGCCGCTTTCGGCACGCGCGGTCAGGTCGATGGTGTACTTTTCCAGCGCCTGGCGTTGCTCTTCGGCGTTTTCGCTTTGCACGGTTTCTCCGCCGCGCAACTTGTCGATCGCGGCCTTTACTTTGTTTTTATCAGCGCCAGCAGCACGCAGGGCCATGCCGGCCGGGCCGCCATCGTCCACTGCCGCCAGCAGGAACCACTCGCTGGCGATGAACTGGTCGTTGTGCTGCTGGGCCAGCTTGTCGGTGTTGTTGAGCAGGCGATTGAGATCGTTGCCCATCGACAGGCTGCCGGCCTGGCCGGACACCTTGGGCAATGCATCCAGCGCCTCGGTCAGCCGCTCGCGCAGCACCGGCACGTTGACGCCGGCCTGGGCCAGCAAGGGCCGGCTGCTGCCACCGGGCTGATCGAGCAGCGCGCTGAGCACATGCACCGGCTCGATGATGTTGTTATCACGGCCAACCGCCAGCGACTGGGCATCTGCCAAGGCTTTCTGGAAATTGGAGGTGAGCTTATCCATCCGCATGGGTCTTCTTCCTCAAAGTTGGGGGCCAGCATTGCTGGCGATATTGATTCAGATGCGGTTGCAACGGCGTGATTCAAGGGTAAACAGCTTCCTTGTTCAGCTGCAATCGCAATCCATCGCCAGTATCGCCAGCTGCATTGGCCATACATTGATCCACCGCAAACGGCCGCGATTCTCAGCCTTGCGTGATCGACGCCCGCAGTGCCCGCAGCTGTTGTTTTACCGCCTGTTGCTGCGCCGCATCCATGCGCAGCAAGGCTTTCTGGCCTACCGACAGCGATTGCAAGGCCGGGTCAACAAACCGATAGCGGCCCTTGCCATCAGGCTCCAGCGCCAGCGGCCGGGCCGGCTCGGGGGTCTGCAGCAGGTGGTCGATCACGGCCACCAACCTGTCATTGAAATGGCCGTCAGGGTGACCGATGTCGCGATAGGCCTGCTGCAGCAAGGGATAGAAGCGGGTGTAGGCCGCCGCGACGGCGCCCGCATCGGCATGTGTAAAAGCATCAACGAACGGGGCGTAGCGCGCGGCGTTGGCGGCCCCAAGCTGCTCGCCGCCGGCACTGCCCTGCTCAACCAGCAGCGTGCCGGGCAGCGGCCGCAACGCCATCGCCGAACCGGGCAGGCTGGGCTGGGTCAGGTTGTCCACATGCACCACCACACGCTGGATCAGCTGTTCGCGCAGCAGCACGGCCAGGGCATCCGCGGGAAACAGCCCGCTCAACGCCTGCCAGCTGGAGGCATCGCTGTCTGCCAGTGCTGGCAGGGCCGGATCGGCAGCGACATCGAGCGGATATTTGGGACCGGCGGTTTGTTCGGCCGGCGCTTGCGGCGGCATCATCGGCGCCGCCGCATCATCAACCGGCGGCGAAACTGCCGCCACGGGCTGGCGCAGCTGCGCCACATCATCACGGAACATCCACCATGCAGCGCCGCCAACCGCGACGACGCCAACCACTGCCCAGGGCCACACTGCTTTACGCTTCTGCATCACTTGCACCTTCGTTGCATGTGATGGTGTGACCCTGTTTATCCCGCCGGGTTCCCCAGCGGTTCAAGCCTCGTGCATCAACGCTGTTTCTGCAGCGACATCAGGCCGATGACGACCGCCAGCACGGCGTAGGCAGCGGACACCTGCAAGGTGATGGCCTGACGCAGGCCATCCAGCTGCCACGGCAGGTAGATGCCGCCGCGTGGATCGGTGGAATGGATCACGCCGAACGCGCTCAGCGCCGCAGCCACAAACAACAGGCTCACCGCGACGCCGGGACGGCGCTCGATCAAGGCGACCAAGGCTGCCGCCCAGATCATCGCGCTGATGATGAAGCCATTGCCCAGCAGCTGCAGCGTAGCCACATCCGACAGACCATGGCCGTCGACCGCCGCATACAGTGCTGCCGCCGCGTCCGGGGCCACCCAGGTACCGAACTTGATGTTGATCAGGTAGGCAATCGCCGGCAGGAAGGCCAGCGCCACCGCGATCGCGTGCTCGCGCTTGGTCTGCTGGAAGGCCTGCACGGTGATGTCCAGTCCGACGAAAACAATGATCGGTGCCAGCACTGCCACCGGCAGCCACTGCACCAACCCAGCGACGACACCCAACATACCGCCGATGCCGATGAACAGGCCGGTCAGCAGCGTGTAGCCGGTGCGTGCGCCCAAGCGCTTGTACGCCGGCTGGCCGATGTACGGGGTGGTCTGCGCGACGCCGCCGCAGACACCAGCGATCAGCGTGGCGATGGCCTCGACCAGCAGGATGTCGCGGGTACGGTAATCGTCACCGGCGGCGCGTGCGCTCTCGGCCACGTTGATGCCGCCCACCACCATCAGCAGACCGAACGGCAGCAGCAGCGACAGATACGGCACGGTCAGCGGCAGGCCTTCGATAAAGCCCAGCGTCGGCAACGGCAAGGCCGCGGCGAAGGAGATTGCCGGCGGCCATTGGAAGCCGGTCAGCGCGCCAGCGGCGCCCAGCCCGTAATACAGCGCGACACCGACCAACAGCGAGAACAGCACGCCCGGCAAGCGCAACGGCACCACACCGCGCGCGACCAGCACGTACAGCAGCACGCCCAGCGTGACCAGGCCGACCAGCGGCTGGCGCATGCTTTCGATCAGCGGCAGGAAGCCAAGCAGGGTCAACGCCGCACCGCCGATGGAGCCCAGCAGGGCGGCACGTGGCACATGGCGGGTGACCGCATCGCCGACGAAGGACAGCACCAGCTTGAGCAGGCCCATCACCACCAGCGAAGCCATGCCCAGCTTCCAGGTGGCCATCGCTGCCGCCTGCGGGTCCATGCCCAATTGCTTGAAACCGACGAAGGCCGGGCCCAGCACCAGCAGCGCCATGCCGATGCTGGTCGGCGCATCCAGGCCCAGCGGCATCGCGGTGACGTCATCGCGGCCGCTGCGGGCAGCCAGGCGACGCGCCATCACCGTGTACATCAGGTTGCCGATCAACACGCCGAACGCCGTGCCGGGGAACATGCGGCCAAACACCACATCGGCCGGGAACTGGAAGATGCCGACCAGCGCCATTGCGATGAAGCCGAGGATCGACAGGTTGTCGACCACCAGACCGAAGAAGCCGTTGAGATCGCCTGCGACGAACCAACGCGGGCGGGATGTTGATGCGGGAGAATTCATGGGGGATATCGTCAGGAAAGCGGAGCGATGGTAACGCTGGGAGAAAGCGTGCGGATGGAACAGATCATTCGTTGGCGGGCAATTTCACCCAGCCCAGCACCGGGCCACGGCTGGGATTGCGGTAACGCAGCTGCAGCCAGCCATCGGCTTCGTCCAGCAGCTCGACGCGGTCACCTTTGAGCAGATAGCGTTTGGTGGAGGTGTCCCCCGCCCTGCTGTACAGCGGCAGTTTTGCCGGCACCACCGAAGCGCTGCGGCCCTGCATCGGAGCATCGCTGAGCGGCGGATCAAATGCATTCCAGAGCGAAGTATCCAGGCGCTTTCCCGCCGCGTCCCAGGTACTCCAGACCGTCAGTATCTCAGCATCATCCACCGGCCCCAGATCCACCACCTGTGCCAAGCCTTCGGTGTCGATGAAGGCATTGCGCATCGATCGATACAGATAGAGCCGATTGCCTTGGTAGCGGTAAATATCGCTGTACCACATTGGCCCGCTGCGGCAGCTGCTGCTCAACGTGCGCGTGGCCGGATCCGGGGTCAGCGACCAGAAGCCTTCGCAGCTGATCTGCGGACCGTCAGGCTCGGCCAAGGCACGGAATTGACCACTGCCCGGCTCGTACAGGTAGACGGTCACCGATTCGTTGACCTGCCCCAGCGTCGCGCTAGAGTCCAGGTCCTGATAGCCGTCGAAGTTGTAGTCGGCATGGCCCAGACGGGTGCCGCCGCCCTCTTCGTCGGTAGACGCTGGCAACCGTTGCTTGGCCGCTGAGCGGTTGGTACCTACCTCGATATTGCCGTCAGCCAGCAGCCGCGCCTGTGCAGTTACGCCCGGGCTGACCTCGAAGCGGATCTGGCTTTCATCGGCCGCCAGCGCTTTCGCCGCCAACAGCGACAAGCCCACCACCAGCAGGCCACAGGCAGCTTTGCGCAGGCGCAACGTTGATTTCACTGGCGTCATCAGGAAGCTCATCTGCAATCGGAAGCTGCCCGCAGGCTAGCCGATCCGGCACTGCTCAGAACGAAACCTCAACCGGCTGCCGTGACCACAGCACCGACTGGTGCTTGGTGGCCTGCTTCCAGGCCAGGCGGATGGCTTCGATGTCGTTGCGGCGCTGTGGGCTGTCCTCATGCAGGATCACCAGCACCTTGGTGCGCAGCCGGTTCGGCTCGGGCGCACCGCGGAACAGCCACTGGCCGTAGGCGTCGAAGACGGTCAGGCCATCGGGGAAGCGCGGGGTGACTTCCTTGTCGAGGAAGGCGCGCCACTGGGCCTCGCTGATCACGTCGGTCTGCTCACGTGCCGACGGCCCGGTTTCCTCGCCCACGCCGAAATACAGTTCGCTACGCACCCAGCCACCGGCTTCGGCCGGCCGCGCAGCATCGCCGTGCAGCTGGGCGCTCGGCGCCGGCTCCGCAGCAGGTGGGGCAGCGTTGGCACTGGCGGCAACAGCAAACAGCAGGGGCAACAGGGCAGCGTGCAACTTCATGGAAAACCTCCGGGCAAGAGCAACACGGTGGCATCCAAGGCACCGCAGGGGATATCGCGTTTGGTTATCAGCCAATTGCCAGCAGGACTTGCATCCCGGGCGCTGTTAACGCGAAGATAATATATCGCTTCATCCGGATGGATGTAAGTCTTGACGTCATCCGCAATCCCTCTCCCCGCCCTTCCCCGCCCTTCCCCACGTATTCCCGGAGTTTCCATGTCCCGCCCCACCTCGGCCCCGCTCGGCCTGGCCATCGCGCTGGCGCTGTCTTCCCCCGCTTTTGCCCAAAATGGCCAGCAGGCCACCAATCTGGACACGGTGATCGTCACCGGCACCCGCGCAGCGGACCGCACCGTGCTGGAATCCACCTCGCCGGTGGACGTGCTCAGCGCCGAAGACATCCGCAAGGCCGGCGTGGTCAATGGTGAGTTGGGCAGCGCGCTGCAGGCGTTGCTGCCCTCGTTCAACTTCCCGCGTCAGTCCAATTCCGGTGGCGCTGACCACGTACGCGCCGCGCAGCTGCGCGGCCTCTCGCCAGACCATGTGCTGGTGCTGATCAACGGCAAGCGCCGCCACAACAGCGCCTTGGTCAATACCGACAGCAAGATCGGCAAGGGCACCACCCCGGTCGATTTCAACGCCATCCCGGTCAGCGCGATCAAGCGTATCGAGGTGCTGCGTGACGGCGCCGGCGCGCTGTATGGCTCCGATGCGGTAGCCGGTGTGATCAACGTGATCCTCGACGACGCCCCGGAAGGCGGCGCCATCGAAGCCAGCTTCGGCGCGCACCACACCGACCTCAAGCCGATCGACCGCACCCTGACCGATGGCCAGACCAGCTTCTTCAGCGCCAAGGTCGGCACCGCCCTGACCGATGACGGCGGCTTCCTGCGGGTCGGCCTGGAATTGAAGAACCGCGAAGCCACCAACCGCGCCGGTTTCGACCAGATCCCGCCGTGGGAAGCGCAGACCCCGGACAATCTGGCCCTGGCCGGCAAGCGCAATTACTCGCTGGGCGACGGCGCCAGCAAGGACCTCAATGCCTGGTTCAATGCCGAAATCCCGTTCGGTACCGCCTCCAAGGCCTATGCCTTCGGTACCTACAACCAGCGCGATACCGAAGGCGCCAACTACTTCCGTTACCCGGATGGCGAAGCCAACTGGAAGGAGTTGTATCCGAACGGTTACCGCCCGATCTCCGAAGGCGAGAATCTGGATGTGCAGCTGGTGGCCGGTGCCCGCGGCGAGCTGGGCGACTGGAATTACGATGCCAGCCTCGACCACGGCCGCAACGCGTTCACCTATCGCCTGCGCAACTCGCTCAACGCCTCGCTTGGCCCGACCAGCCCAACCAGCTTCAAGACTGCGGATTTCAGCTTCGCGCAGACCGTGGCCAACCTGGATTTCGGCCGCATCTTCGTGCGTGCCAATGACACCCACAGCCTCGGCTTTGGCATCGAAGGCCGTCACGAGCGCTACGAAACCGGTGCTGGCGATCCGGCCAGCTATGCAGCCGGCCCCTATACCGACCGCCCGACTGGCTCGCAGGCCGGCGGTGGGCTGACGCCTCAGGATGAAGCCGATCTGTCGCGCGATGTGATCAGCGCCTACACCAGTCTGTCCTCCACGTTCGGCGAAAAGTTCTCCACCGATATCGCCGCCCGCTATGAGCATTACGAAGATTTCGGCGGCGAGCTGACCGGCAAGATCGGGGCGCGTTACGCCTTTGCCCCGGCCTTCGCCCTGCGCGGCTCGATCTCCAACAACTTCCACGCGCCGTCGCTGAGCCAGATCGGCTACGAATCCACCTCGACCGGCTATACCGCTGGTGGCCAGCTGGTGCAGGGCCGCCTGCTGTCGGTCAACAATCCGATCGCACGTGCCTTGGGCGCCACCGACCTGAAGCCGGAGAAGTCGATCAACTACAGCCTGGGCTTCACCAGCCAGATCGGCAGCCATTTCGACCTGTCACTGGATCTGTTCCAGATCGATATCGATGACCGTATCGCATTGTCGGAAAGCATCACCGGCGATGCGCTGACCGACTTCGTGCAGCAGCAGTTCGGCATCGGTGGTCTGGAGAGCGCGCACTACTTCGTCAATGCTGCCGATACGCGTACTCGCGGTGCCGAATTCGTCGGCAACTGGCGGCAATCGCTGGGTGACGGCGAACTGCTGTTGACCGGCACCTGGAGCTACGCCAAGACCGAATTGAAGAACGTCGTCGCCACGCCCTCCCAGCTGCTGGCGCTGAATCCGGACTACGTGCTGTTCGGCGTGGAAGAGAGCAATACGTTGACCGACGCTGCACCGCGTACCCGCGCGCAGTTCGCCGCCAGCTGGGCCAATGACAACTGGTCGTTGAGCAGCCGCGTGAGCCGCCATGGCAGCGCCAAGCGTGTGTTCGATTTTGGTGGTGGCTATATCCCGACCCAGACCTACCAGGCCGAGTGGCAGTTGGACGCGGAAGTCGAATACCGCATCACCCCGCAGTGGAGCGTGGCCGTTGGCGGGCAGAACCTGACCGACAACTACCCGGACAAGTCGAACGAGGACATCTACTACTTCGGCAACCTGCCCTACGACGTGCTGTCGCCGATCGGCAGCAATGGCGCATATTGGTACGGGCGGGTGCGGTTTACGTTCTGATTTGGTTGTTTAGTGCGGGATTGCTTGCTTAAGAGCTTCCCCTCACCCCAGCCCCTCTCCCGCGCGCGGGAGAGGGGCTCGGATCGCGTCGGCTCGTAGTGCACTAGCCCCTCTCCCGTTCACGGGAGAGGGCTTGGGGCGAGGGGAAGCTTCTAGCTAAAGAACCAAAAACCCCCGAATTCATCCAGCTTTAACAGCGCTAGGCGCTCCTTACGCCTGCCGGCTCATTCCAGCCCGGTTCATCCCTTGCGGAGGCGTATATGTTCGAGTCGTTGATTCGCGAAGCGGCAAGCCGCTTTCATCTCGGCGACAACGCAGGGCGCCTCGTGCGCCAGCTTGTCGATGTCATCTTCGATCCTGCCAACGGCGGCTTCGCCGGCCTGCAGAAACGCTTTACCGATGCCGGCCTGGATGGCCTGCTCTCTTCGTGGATAGGCTCCACACCCGGCGACAACGTACTGCAACCAGACCAGTTCAGCGCCGGCTTCGGCCAGAACCTGGCCAGCGGCATTGCCAGCAAGCTCGGCATTCCAGCAGCGGCGGTGAACATGGCCGGTGCATGGTTGCTGCCCAAGATCGTCGGCCAGCTCACCCCGGGTGGCAAGATCCCCACCTCGCGCCCGACCGACTACGAGCGTTGGTTCGGCACCGCAACGCCAACCGCCGGCTATAGCGGCGGTGGCACCGTACCGGCCAAGGCTTCAGGTGGTTTCTGGAAATGGCTGCTTCCGCTGATCCTGCTGCTTGCCGCGTTCCTGCTGTTCCGCAGCTGCAAGAAGGAAGAAGTGGTTACCCCGGCACCGATGCAACCGGCCGCCACCACGCAGCCTGCAGCACCGGTGGCGCAAGCCAATCCACGCTTCGGGTTTGAGAACGTGGACGGCAAGGTCACGGTCAGCGGCCAGGTTGCCAGCGATGCCGACAAAACCCGCTTGTGGGATGCACTGAAGGCCACTTTCGGTGAAGGCAATCTGTCCGGCAACATCACCGTTGATCCAGCCACCCTACCGGCCGGCTGGATGGACAAGCTGATCGCCGCACTGCCGGAGCTGAAAGCCAAGGGCCTGAAGTTCGGCTTTGACGGCGACAAGCTCAACATCGACACCAGCGGCCTGTCCGAAGCCGATCGCTTCACGGTCAGCGACAAGCTGCGTGGCCTGTTTGGTGGCTTTGCGATCAGCGGCTTGTGGGACCGTGCAGCAGCGGCATTGTCAGGACTCAAAGCCGGCTTCAGCGGCGATGACCTGATCAAAGCCCTGAACCTGATGAACATCTACTTCGATACAGGTTCGGCCACCATCACCCGCGATAGTCTGGAGACATTGACCAGCGCAGCGAATGCGATCAAGCAGGCACCTGCAGGCACCAAAATCGAGGTGGGTGGGCATACCGACAACACCGGCAGTGCCGATGCCAACGTCACCTTGAGCCAGCAACGTGCTGATGCGGTTGTCGCCAAGCTGGGCGAGCTGGGTGTTGCTGCCGATACGCTCAGTGCCAAGGGCTATGGCCAGACCAAGCCGCGCGCCAGCAATGACACTGAAGAGGGTCGTGCGCAGAACCGCCGGATTGAGTTTGCGGTTACCAAGTGATGCTTTGTTTGCAGGGTGAAGAGCAGAAGCTTGCCCTCACCCCAACCCCTCTCCCGTAAACGGGAGAGGGGCTAGTGCACTACGAGTGCAAGCGATGCGAGCCCCTCTCCCGCGCGCGGGAGAGGGGTTGGGGTGAGGGCGCTCTGAAAGCACGTACAGCAAGCTCTCAGCTCCAAATGACCTTCCTGTAACAACCGCTGCGGCATAGTGGCCGCATGCTTGATGACCTACAGCGACCGCCCCCTCCGGCGCTGGCAGATGACGACGCACTGTTTCTCGACGTAGATGGCACCCTGCTCGCCTTTGCTGACCATCCGGACAAGGTAGCGCCCGATCCGTCCCTGCTCGCGCTGCTGGCCAGCGTGCAGCAAGGTCTCGGCGGCGCGCTGGCGCTGCTCAGTGGCCGCCCTGTCGGCCAACTGCAAACCATGTTCGCACCGCTGCGCCTGCCCATGGCCGGGCTGCATGGCGCGCAACTGCTCACCTCCGCCGATACGGAACCCGAGCAAACAGACACGGCGGCGTGGCTGCATACACTGCACCAGCGCGCGATGCGCCTGGCGCATGCACATCCCGGCGTGTTGATCGAAAACAAAGGCCAGGCATTGGCCCTGCATTGGCGCAAAGCGCTAGGTGCAGGCGCTGCGATCATCGCATTCGCCAACACCCAGCTGCCGCAACTACCCGGCGTGCGCCTGCAACCCGGCGACCATGTTATCGAGTTCGTCGGCAGCGGCCACGACAAAGGCCGCGCCCTGCTGCAGCTGATGCAGCATCCACCCTTCCAAGGCCGCCGCCCGCTGTTCATCGGCGATGATCTCACCGACGAATACGGCTTCGACGCCGCGCAAAAACTCGGCGGCATCGGCGTACTGGTTGGCCAGCGCAGCAACAGCCTGGCCATCACAGCGCTGCCTGACATCACTGCCGTACACGCTTGGCTGCGCGCAGCCATTACCTGACCCACCCGGAGGAAACGGCGGCGCCAGCGGCGTCCGCGCAACAAGGAGAACGCAATGCAAGACGCCACCCTCGACCTTGGCGTAGTTGGCAATGGCAGTTTTGGCGCACTGATAGACAAGCAGGCACGCGTGGTCTGGAGCTGTCTGCCCAGCTTCGATGGTGACCCGGCCTTCTGCGCCCTGCTCGGCCCCAACCAGCACCCCGGCGGTGACTTCGGCATCGAGCTGGAGGACTTCCTCGACAGCGAGCAGTCCTACCTGACCAACACCGCCATCCTGCGCACGGTACTGCGCGACACCCATGGCGGCGCGGTGGAAATCATCGATTTCGCTCCGCGTTGGCGCCAGAACGACCGCTTCTACCGGCCCGTCAGCCTGATCCGTCAGGTCACCCCGCTATCCGGCAACCCGCGCATCATCGTGCGCGCACGGCCGCTGGCCGACTGGGGCGCGCGCCAGCCGGAAACCACCTGGGGCAGCAATCACATCCGCTGGCTGTTGCCGGATCTGGTGCTGCGCCTGACCACCGACGTGCCGGTGCGTTTCGTCCGCGATGCCCTGCCCTTCGTGCTCAATCACCGCGTGCATCTGGTACTGGGCGTGGACGAATCACTCAATCGCTCGCTCAGCGGCTACGTGCAGGAAGCCATGCAGCGTACCCGCAGCTATTGGCGCGAATGGGTGCGCTATCTGTCAGTGCCGCTGGAGTGGCAGGACGCGGTGATCCGCAGCGCCATCACCTTGAAGCTGTGCCAGTACGAAGACAGCGGCGCCATCATCGCGGCGATGACCACCTCCATCCCCGAGGCACCGGGCAGCAGCCGTAACTGGGACTACCGCTATTGCTGGTTGCGTGATGCCGCCTTCGTGGTGCGTGCTCTCAACCGGCTCGGCGCCACCCGCACCATGGAGCAGTTCCTGGGCTATATCTTCAACCTTGCCAGCACCGACGGTAGCCTGCAGCCGCTGTACGGCATCGGCTTCGAGGCCAAGCTCGATGAGGAAGAAGTCGCCTCGCTGTCCGGCTACGGCGGCATGGGCCCGGTACGCCGCGGCAATCTGGCCTGGGTGCAACGCCAGCACGATGTCTACGGCAGCGTGGTACTGGCGTCCACCCAGCTGTTCTTCGATCAACGCCTGCAGGACCCCGGCGATGCGCACACCTTCGCGCGCTTGGAGCCTCTTGGCGAGCAGGCCTTCGCCCTGCATGACGTACCGGATGCGGGGTTGTGGGAATTCCGTGGCCGCACCGAAGTGCATACCTATACCAGCGCGATGTGCTGGGCTGCCTGTGATCGCCTGTCCAAGATCGCAACCCGCTTGAAACTCGATGGCCGCACCATCTACTGGCGCGAGCGTGCCGACCAGATCCACACGCGGGTCATGCATGAATCCTGGAGCGAACAGCTTGGCCACTTCACCGATACCTTCGGTGGCCACCGACTTGATGCATCCTTGCTGCTGCTGGCCGACATCGGCTTCATCGATGCTGGCGATGCACGCTTCATCGCCACGGTCGAGGCCATCGGCCGTGACCTGAAGCATGGCAACGCCTTGTACCGTTACACCGCCCCGGATGACTTCGGCACACCGGAGACCAGCTTCACCATCTGCACGTTCTGGTACATCGACGCGCTGGCCTCGATCGGGCGCATGGACGAAGCACGCGCGATGTTCGAGATCCTGCTGCAGCAACGCAATCATCTGGGCCTGTTGTCCGAAGACCTCAGCTTCGATGGCAAGGCCTGGGGCAACTTCCCGCAGACCTACTCGCATGTGGGTTTGGTGATCGCCGCGATGCGCTTGTCGCGCAGCTGGCAGGAAGCGTCGTGAGCCGACTGGTTGTCGTCTCCAACCGGGTAGCACTCCCGGGCGAAAACCGCGCCGGCGGGCTGGCAACCGGCCTGCTTGCGGCGCTGAGCGAACGTGGCGGGCTATGGTTCGGCTGGAGCGGGCGCAGCGTCAGTGTCGATAGCGGCGCCCTGCACGAAGCGCAGGACGGGCCTATCCGCTACCTGACGATGGATCTATCCAAGACCGATCTGGACAACTACTACAACGGTTTTTCCAACCGTGCTTTGTGGCCGCTGCTGCATTTTCGCCTTGACCTGGTCGATTACGACCGGCGCAAGCGCGAAGGCTATTGGAAGGTAAACAGGCTGTTCGCCGATACGCTGGCACCGTTGCTACGCGATGACGATACGGTCTGGATCCACGACTACCATCTGATTCCGCTGGCCGTGTTGCTGCGCGAGCGTGGTGTCGGTTGCAGGATTGGTTTCTTCCTGCATGTGCCGGTGCCGTCGGCCGACCTCATCCAGGCACTGCCCGATCACCGCTCTCTGTTCTCAGCGCTGTATTCGTACGATCTGCTCGGTTTCCAGACCCGCCGTGATGTGGATCGATTTCAATCCTATGTGCGCTTGTTCGGCGGCGGCACGCTGATCGACAACGAGTGGATCAAGGCCCCAGACGGCCGCCGCGTGCGCACCTCGGCATTCCCGATCGGAATTGATACCGAGCACATCGCACGACAGGCGCGTAGCGCGGCCAGCAACAAACCGGTGCGCGACCTGCGGCAAAGCCTGCAGCACCGCAAGCTGGCGATCGGCGTGGACCGGCTGGATTACTCCAAGGGCCTGCCAGAACGCTTCCATGGTTTCGAACGCTATCTGCAACGTTATCCGCAGCAGAAAGGCGATATGACCTTCCTGCAGATCGCGCCGGTATCGCGCGGCAGCGTCAACGAGTACCGCAAGCTGCGCAGTGATCTGGAGCGGCTGGCCGGACATATCAACGGTGGCCATGCCGAGGCCGATTGGACGCCGCTGCGTTACGTCAACCAGAACTACGCGCACAGCACGCTGACCGGGTTTTACCGGCAGGCGGCGGTGGGTTTGGTTACGCCGTTGCGGGACGGCATGAATCTGGTCGCCAAGGAGTACATCGCTGCGCAGGATCCTGAAAACCCGGGCATGTTGGTGTTGTCGTTGTTGGCTGGTGCTGCGGATGAATTGAAGCAGGCGCTGCTGGTCAATCCGCATGATCTGGATGGCGTGGCCGATGCGATTGCGACGGCGGCGAACATGCCGCGGGCAGAACGGATCGAGCGCTGGCGGGCGATGATGGAGCATCTGCGGACGCATGATATCCACCGGTGGCGGCGGGATTATCTGTTGGCGTTGGAGAGGGTTTAGGGCTGGAGCAAAGGCAAGAGCTTGCCCTCACCCCAACCCCTCTCCCGTAAACGGGAGAGGGGCTCGCATTGCTTGCACTCGTAGTGCACTAGCCCCTCTCCCGCGCGCGGGAGAGGGGTTGGGGTGAGGGCAAGCTCCTGGCAAGCAGAACCAAACCCACTCAATCCAAAAACCGCCCGCGCTGCTCCGGCGTCGGCAGAAAACAACTCTCATGCCGGCCAAACCAGCGATACCGGTTCCGTGCCAACCAGCGGTACGCTGGGTCCCGCACCGAAGCAGGCAGCACCCGCGCAAGCCCAGCCAAGCGCCAAACCCCGCCCAATCCGGTCACCACCCGCAGGATCGCGTCAGTGTCGGTATAGGCCACACCTTCGGCCACCAGCAGGAACGACAAGGGGTCATCCGGGTCCAACCCATGCGCAGCCAACAGCGCGCGGCCCTGCACGCCCTGCATCGCCGCGAACCGGTAACGCCCCTCCCGATCAAACCGCAGCAGAAAACGCACCCAGCGGCTGCACAGCGCGCAGACACCATCAAACACGATCACCGCCGGCTCAGCCATGCGCAGGCTCCGGCAACAACCAGCCTTCGTAACGGATCAGACGCCCGATCAGCGGCATCGATACATCCACCAGAAATTCATAGCGGCCAGCGTGCTCGCGCTCGCGGCACTGCACCTGCGCAAACCAGCGCGTCGGCAGTGGCAACACGCCGAACGCCCAGGCTCGCTCGGCCCGCCACAGTATCTGGCCGGCTTCCTCGCGCAGTCCAAAGCGGAAGCGCACCGCGCCCAGTTGCTCAAACAGCCGCCCATCGCGTTGCCATAGCCGCGAGGCCATGCGCGCGGCGCCAAATTGCCGGTTCCAACGCTCCCCGCTGGCATCAACCGCGAACTCCACCGTCACCGGCACGCATGAGGTCGGCGGCAGCCGCGCCAACCAGGCGCAGGGCGCTACCAGCCAATGGCCGCCGCGCAGCACCTCGCCTTGCCCGCTCCAGCGCTGGCGCGCGGGAATCGAGTGCAGCGCACGTACCTGCGGGGCCAGCTGTTCGAACGCAGGTCCCAGCACCTGCGCAAACAGCGGTGAGCTCATGGTTCCATCCACACCAGGGTGGCGATACGGCCGCTGCGACGGTCGCGGCGGTGCGAGAACCAGCGCTGCGGATCGGCCATGGTGCACAGATCGCCACCATGGATCGCCGCCGGCTGCATGCCTGCGGCCACCAGCCGCTGCCGTGCCAACCCAGGCAGGTCCACCTTCCAATGATCGGGCCGGGTAGCTACGAAGTGGCGCTCAGCGGCGCTGGAATGCGCCAGGAAGGCCTCGCGCACGTCCACGCCGACCTCGTACAGGGCAGGACCGGCCGCAGGGCCTATCCACGCTACCAGCGCCTCAGCGGGCGTGTGCATGGCTGCCAGGGTGTTTTCCAGCATGCCGCGCGCCAAACCGCCCCAGCCGGCATGGGCGGCCGCCACTTCGCTACCGTCGCGGGCGGCGAACACCACCGGCAGGCAGTCAGCGGTGAGGATGGCCAGCACTACGCCCGGCACCGAGGTCACCGAGGCATCAGCGGTCGGCTCGGCGTCCAGCCCTTGTGCCTGCGCTGGCGCGTCGAAACGCAGGGCCACGCTGCTATGGACTTGGCGCAGCCAGTGCGCAGCCGATGGCAGCTTCGCCAGCTGCTGCAGTTCGTCGCGGTTGCGCTGCACCTGGGCCGGATCGTCGCCATCGGCGGCGGTCCGGTTACCCAGGTTGAAACTGTCGAACGGGGGCTGCGAGCCGCCGGCGCCATGGCGCATCGTGGTGAAGGCCCGCACCCCCGGGGGCGCGGGCCAGTCAGCCAGCCACAGCGGACTCGCTTCCACCATTACCAGCGGCCTCGCTCGCGGTCGGCGAAGGCCTTGGAGTCCTCACGCAGCGCCTTCATCAGCGCCTGCAGGTCGGCCGGTACCGGTGCGGTGTTGCTGATGCTCTCGCCGGTGATCGGATGCGTGAATTCAAGGGTTTCAGCGTGCAGCGCCTGGCGCTTGAACCCGCGCAGCGCGGCGACCAGCTCATCGGTCGCGCCCTTGGGCAGCTTCAGCGAGCCGCCGTACAGCGGATCACCAACGATGGCGTGCTTGAGATGCGCCATGTGCACGCGGATCTGGTGGGTACGACCGGTTTCCAGGCGGCATTCCAGCGCGGTATGGGCGCGGAAGCGCTCGCGCAGACGGTAATGAGTCACCGCCTCCTTGCCGTCCTCGCGCACACCCATCTTCAGGCGGTCGCGCGCGTGGCGGTCGATCGGGGCGTCAGCGGTGCCGCCGGAGACCAGCGCGCCAACCACCACGGCCAGGTACTGGCGATGCACTTCACGCGCGGACAGCTGCTCCACCAGCGCGGTCTGCGCCTGCACGGTACGGGCCACCACCATCACGCCGCTGGTGTCCTTGTCCAGACGGTGGACCACGCCTGCGCGCGGCACCTTGGCGATCTGCGGGTCACGGAACAGCAGCGCGTTGAGCAGGGTGCCGGTCGGGTTGCCGGCGCCGGGGTGGACCACCAGGCCAGCCGGCTTGTCGATAACGAACACGTGCTCGTCCTCGTACAGGACCGACAAGGGGATGTCCTCCGGCAGGGCGTGGACTTCGACTTCGAGCACTGCATTCAGGGTGGCGATTTCGCCGCCGCGGACCGGGTCGCGCGGGCGGACGGGCTCGCCATCGAGCAGAACTGCGCCGGTTTTGATCCACTCGGTCAGGCGCGAACGGGAGAATTCGGGGAACAATTCGGCCAAGACCGCGTCGAAGCGACGGCCGGCGGCGGAATCGGGAACCTGCGCGTGGCGCGGGCTGGAAGCGGTGTTCTCGGACATGGGTAAAAACCGGCTGTAGACGAAATTATGGGGTCCTGACGACAACAGTCAGTCGCAGGACAGGCCACTAGGCTATCATCGCCCCTTCGTATTCCTGCCGCGTCCTGCCCTGAACCCATGATCCGACGCTCTTCGCTGCTGTCCGCGCCCGTCCGCCTCACCGCCCTGTTGCTGGTTTTGGTCTTCGTCGCCACTGGTTGCCATCGCGGCGCCAAGAAGGACGCCGACGAAGGCGCGCCGGTCGAACAACTGTTCGAAAAGAGCCACAAGCTGATGGAGGGCGGCAATTGGTCCGGCGCCGAAACCAGCTTCAAACGGCTGATTGCGCAGTATCCGTATGGCCCGTACACCGAGCAGGCGATGATCGAAAGCGCCTACGCCCAGTACAAGGCCGGCAAGAACGATGACGCGGTGTCGAGCATCGACCGCTTCATCCGCACCTACCCGACCCACCGCAACATCGCGTATCTGTACTACCTGCGCGGTCTTGCCAACGGCAACCGCGATACGGTTTTCCTGCGCCGCGTATGGTCGCTGGACCCGAGCCGCCGCGACCTGTCGACCCCGCGCCAGGCCTATGCCGATTTCAATATCGTCACCGAGCGCTACCCGAACAGCCGTTATGCCGCCGATGCGCGCCAGCGTATGGTCGAGCTGCGCGACGTTTTCGCCCAGCACGAGCTGGATGACGCCCTGTACTACGCCCGCCGTGGCGCCTGGGTGTCGGTGGTCGGCCGCGCCAACTACCTGCTGGAGACCTACCCGCAGAGCGCCTTCCAGTACGACGCAGTCGCGCTGCTCGGCGAGGCTTACACCAATCTGGGCAACAAGACCCTGGCCGACGACGCCCGCCGCGTGCTTGAGCTGAACCAGCCGGAGCATCCGTGGCTGGCCGGCAACTGGCCGAAGTACCCGTGGATGATCCGCAAGCTGAACCCGTTTGCGGGTGAGCGCTCGGTGGCCACCGGCCAGAGCAACGCCACGATGAATCGCGGCAAGTAAGCGCCGGTTTACTGGTGGTGATCAGGAAGGGGCCTTTGGGCCCCTTTCTTGTTTCTGGGGTTTGGGGGGCTGGTCCCCCTGGCTTTGGCTTTGGCTTCGGATGGGCTTGCTTGCTAGAAGCTACCCTCACCCCAACCCCTCTCCCGTAAACGGGAGAGGGGCTAGTGCACTACGAGCGCAGGCAATGCGAGCCCCTCTCCCGTTTACGGGAGAGGGGTTGGGGTGAGGGCAGCTCTAAAGCTCCCGCACAAAAAACGGCCGCCTCACCATCGCCGCCCTCGTCTTCCAAATAAAAATGCCACCGACGAAGCAGTGGCAAGGAGAGAGAGATGAACCGGTGTTTTCTTGTGGCCCCATCTTGCGCTCGCAATATGTAGAGAATTTGTCGAAAGCTCGTTGGATTGAGCAATGCAGTTCATGAACCGCTATCAGGCCGGCGTGCTCCAACTGCGCCCGGGCGGGGTAAAGCCTTAGCCGATCAACCGTTTCGCCGCTCGTCGTACAAGCAGAAAGGGCCTTACGGCCCCTTCTGCGCACATCCTATCGGTGAGAAACGCTCAGCCGCGATAACCGTTGGTGATGGGATAGCGGCGCTCGCGGCCGAATGCGCGGCGCGACACCTTGGGGCCCGGCGCGGCCTGATGGCGCTTCCACTCGCTGATCCGTACCAACCTCAGCACCCGGTCCACCACCTCAGGTGCATAACCGGCACCGACGATGTCCTCGCGCGACTGCTCCTGATCGATATAGCGATACAGGATGCCATCCAAAACATCGTAGGCCGGCAACGAGTCCTGATCGGTCTGGTTGTCACGCAGCTCGGCCGAGGGCGCACGGGCAATGACCGCAGGCGGAATCACTGGCGCGCCACCCACCGTATTGCGCCACTTGGACAGACCGTAGACTTCCGTCTTGTACAGATCCTTCAACGGCGCGTAGCCACCGCACATATCGCCATAGATGGTGGCGTAACCAACCGCGTACTCGCTCTTGTTGCCGGTAGTCAGCAGCAGGCCGCCGAACTTGTTGGCCAAGGCCATCAGGATCACGCCGCGGCTGCGCGACTGCAGGTTCTCTTCGGTGACATCCGCCGCCTGACCTTCAAACATCGCCGACAGCGACTGCATCAAACCCTGGAAGGCCGGCTCGATCGGCACCGTCTCCAACTTCACGCCCAGCGCGCGACACTGCTCCACCGCCAGATCATTGGACAGGTCAGCGGTGTAGCGCGACGGCAGGCTGACTGCGGTGACGTTGTCGGCACCCAGTGCATCCACCGCCAGTGCCAGCACCAGTGCCGAATCGATACCGCCGGACAGGCCCAGCCACACCTTGCTGAAGCCGTTCTTGCCGCAATAGTCCTGGATGCCACGGGTGACCGCGCGCCAGGCCAAGGCGTCCATGCTCTCATCTCCATCGTCAATCCAGCGCAGCGGCATGAAGCTGCGCGCGGCGACGTTGTATTCGACCACCAGCATTTCTTCGGTGAAAGCCACAGCGGCCGGATGCACGGTGCCATCGCCATCGGCGACGACAGAAGCACCGTCAAACACCACCGCATCCTGGCCGCCGACGGTGTTGACGTAGGCAATGGCCACGCCGGTCTCGCGGCTGCGCTCGGCCAGCAGCGCATCGCGCTGGGCATGCTTGCCACGTTCGTATGGCGAGGCGTTGGGCACCAACACCAACTCAGCACCGGCCTTGACGGTGGCAGCCAGCGGCTCGGGGAACCACAGGTCTTCGCAGATCACCAAGCCCAGCTTCACGCCATTGACTTCGAACACGCAGTTGCCACCATCCGGATCCACGTCGAAGTAGCGTCGCTCGTCGAACACGGCGTAATTCGGCAGCTCGCGCTTTCGGTAGGTGGTGGCGATGGCGCCATCGCGCAGCACGCTGGCGGCGTTGTAGACCACCGCACCGGCGCTCTGCGGCCAGCCAACCACGGCAACGATGCCCTGCACTTCCGCCGCGACCCGCGCCAACGCCCGCTCGCAGCTGCGCAGGAAGCCTGGGCGCATCAGCAGGTCTTCCGGCGGATAGCCGCTGATGGCAAGTTCCGGAAACAGCACCACATCGGCACCGTATTCGTCACGCGCCTCATGCATCAGCTCGATGATGCGGCTGGCGTTGCCATCCACGTCCCCGACCGGGAAATCGAACTGGGCGAGGGCGATGCGTAGCGATTCGGACATATCAACAACCTTCTGCTTGGCCCCGCACCCTGCGGGGGCTTGGTGTTACCAACGTCGCGCGCAGGATGCTTTCGCAGACTGCGGCGGTGTGGCTCAGGGCTTCATTATTCCAGAAGCGCAGCACGCGGTAGCCGTTGCGGTGCAGGAAGGCGTCGCGGCGGCGGTCATTGGGGTCGGTGGCGTGTTGGCTGCCGTCCAGCTCGATGACCAGCTTGTGCGCCAGACAGACGAAATCGACGACATAAGGGCCGATGGGGTGTTGTCGGCGAAACTTGAAGCCGACCAGGTGGCGCCCCCTGAGGAAGTACCAGATGCGCCGCTCGGCATCGGTCATGCGCCGGCGCAGGGCACGGGCGCTATTGGTTTTGCTGCCTTTGCGCATGGTGTCTCCTTGGTTGGGAGACGATTGCGCCACGGAGCGCCGGTTGGAATCGGAGGAAACGGGTCTTTGAGGAGAGAGACTCCCGCTTTTTTGGCGATGCGAGGGAGGTGGCTGAAAGCTCAGGCAAAGGCAGGAGCTTGCCCTCACCCCTACCCCTCTCCCGCAGGCGGGAGAGGGGAAAGCAATTGCAACTGCCAGAACCAAAGCCACAGCTACAGCTACAGCTACAGCTACAGCCACAGCCACAGCCAAAGCCACAGCCAAAGCCAAAACCAGAACCAGAACCAAGGCCAAAGCAATGATTCAAAACCCGAACCAGGGCCGAAGTTCGGCTTCGGCTTCGGCTTCGGCTTCGGCTTCGGCTGTGGCTGTGGCTGTGGCTTTGGCTTTGGCTGTCCCCTCTCCCGCCTGCGGGAGAGGGGTAGGGGTGAGGGCAAGCCCTTGCTTTTGCTCTTGCCTGCTTTCGACCAACCCCAAAAACAAGAAAGGCCACCCGAAGGTGGCCTCTCTCAAATCACTGAAGCGCGGTCTTACTTGACCAGCTTCGCAATCGCAGCGCCCAGGTCGCCCGGCGAACGGACGGTGACAACGCCAGCAGCTTCCATCGCCGCGAACTTGCCCTCAGCCGTGCCCTTGCCGCCCGATGCGATCGCACCAGCGTGGCCCATGCGCTTGCCGGCCGGAGCCGAGGCGCCGGCGATGAAGCCGACAACCGGCTTCTTCACGAACTGCTTGATGTACTCAGCGCCGGCTTCCTCAGCGTCGCCGCCGATTTCGCCAACCATGATGATGCCTTCGGTCTGCGGGTCTTCGTTGAACAGCTTCAGGCAGTCAACGAAGTTCAGGCCGTTGATCGGATCGCCACCGATACCGATGCAGGTCGACTGGCCCAGGCCCACTTCCGTGGTCTGCTTGACCGCTTCATAGGTCAGGGTGCCCGAACGCGACACGATGCCGATCTTGCCCGGCATGTGGATGTGGCCCGGCATGATGCCGATCTTGCACTCGCCCGGGGTGATCACGCCGGGGCAGTTCGGGCCGACCAGCACGGTGTCCGGATGGGCACGGGTCAGCACGTTCTTGACGCGCAGCATGTCCAGCACCGGGATGCCTTCGGTGATGCAGACGATGACCTTGATGCCGGCAGCAGCGGCTTCCAGGATCGCGTCGGCCGCGTACGGCGGCGGCACGTAGATGACCGATGCGTCAGCATGGGTGCTCTCAACGGCCTCGGCCACGGTGTTGAACACCGGCAGATCGATATGGGTGGTGCCGCCCTTGCCCGGGGTCACGCCGCCAACAACCTTGGTGCCGTACTCAACCATCTGAGTGGCGTGGAAGGTGCCCTGCTGGCCGGTAAAGCCCTGCACGATCACCTTGGTGTTCTTGTTAATCAAAACAGACATTGGATTTCCTTCGGTGTCGGATCAGGCGGCGTTCTTGACAGCTTCAACGATCTTCTTGGCGCCATCGTTGATGTTGTCAGCCGGGATGATGGCCATGCCGCTGTCACGCAGCAGCTGCTTGCCTTCTTCCACGTTGGTGCCTTCCAGGCGCACCACGACCGGAACCTTGACGCCCACTTCCTTCACAGCGGCGATGATGCCTTCGGCAATCATGTCGCAGCGGACGATGCCGCCGAAGATGTTGACGAAGATGCCTTCGACCTTGTCCGAGGACAGGATCAGCTTGAAGGCTTCAATGACGCGCTGCTTGTTGGCACCGCCGCCCACGTCCAGGAAGTTCGCCGGCTCGCCGCCGTTGAGCTTGATGACGTCCATGGTGGCCATGGCCAAGCCTGCGCCGTTGACCATGCAGCCGATGTTGCCGTCCATGGTGACGTAGTTGATGTCCAGCTCCGAAGCGATCACTTCGGTCGGGTCTTCCTGGGTCTTGTCGCGCATGGCAACCAGAGCCTTCTGACGGAACGCGGCGTTGTCGTCGCTGTCGAACTTGCCGTCCAGCGCGTACAGGTTGCCGTCGTCCAGGATGGCCAGCGGGTTGATTTCAACCAGCGCCAGGTCCTTTTCGTTGAACAGGCGGTACAGGTTCACCATGATGTTGGCGAACTGGCCAGCCTGCTTGGCGGTCAGGCCCAGCTTGAAGCCGAAATCACGGCCGTGGTAACCCTGCACGCCTTCAACGAAGTCGACGTTGAGCGAATGGATCAGCTCCGGGGTTTCAGCAGCAACCTGCTCGATCTCCACGCCGCCTTCCGAAGAAGCGATGTAGGTGATGGTCTTGGTGCCACGGTCAACCAGCACCGACAGGTACAGCTCCTTGACGATCTCACCGGCGGTGGTCACCAGCACCAGGTTGACCGGCAGCTCGACGCCTGCGGTCTGGTAGGTGGCCATCTTGGTACCGAGCATCTTGGCCGCAGCGGCCTTGACGTCGTCGGTGGTCTTGCAGAACTTGACGCCGCCAGCCTTGCCGCGGCCGCCAGCGTGGATCTGTGCCTTGACCATCCAGGGGCCCTGGCCCAGCGACTGGGCAGCAGCTACAGCCTCGTCCGGGGTCGCAGCGACCTTGCCGGCCGGGACCGGAATGCCGTATTCGGCAAGCAGTTGTTTTGACTGGTACTCGTGGAAATTCATGCGTCACCGTGGGAATAGGAACGACCGCACGCAGTCCGCAGGGCCAGAACTGGCCGACTGACAGGGCGGGCGGGCCCGACATTGTCGCCGACGGCGGCCCAGCACGCAAAGAAGTCTGTACAAATTGCCAGAACCGGCACGGTTTTACCCGCTAATTCAGCAACTTGCCAGTGATTGACAAGTATGTCAGGGACTCCCCCGCAGGGCCGTCGGCGCACCTATACTGACGCGATTACGCTTGGATAGGAGATCCGGCTTGGCCCCCAGTTCGTCGATCATCGACCGCCTCGAATCCATCCCAACGCGCGAGCTGTACTTTTTTGCGTTGTATCGGGTCCTGGTCGCCGCACTGCTGAGCGCGCTCGTGTTCGGGCCGCTGACCTCCATGGTTGGCGACGCGCATCAACCATTACTGGCGCAATCGGTCTCCATTTCCTACCTGCTGATTTCGACAGCGCTGCTTATTTGGGGCCGCAACGAGCGCTGGTTGCAGCGCATCGTGATTGGCAGCGTGGTCATCGATATTGCCGCCGCCACCCTGCTCAGCCACGCCCTGCCCGGCGCCAGCGCTGGCATCTCAATGTCGCTGCTGTTCAACATTGCCGCCGCTGGCCTTCTGTTGCCGCTGTCGCGGGCAATGCTGATCGCCCTGTTGGCCTGCGCTGCCAGCATTGCCGAGTACATCTGGCAGATGCTGGAAGGCAGCCAGAACACCCGCACCCTGGCCGAACTGGCGATGTTCGTCACCAGCTACCTGGCGCTGACCTTCATTGCCTACCAGATCGGCAGCCGTACTCGCCGCACCCAGCAGTTGGCTGATCAACGCGGCGTCGAAGTAGCCAATCTGTTCGAAGTGAACGAGCTGATCATCCGCCGCATGCGTACCGGCGTACTGGTGGTGGATACCAACGGCCAGATCACCCTTGCCAATGAAGCGGCGACCGCCCTGCTCGGCGACATGGAAGGCGCACTGGCCACCGAGCGTGTCGCCTTGAACATTGCTTCGCCGGAACTGGCGCGACGCCTGCAACGCTGGCGCAATGGCTGGCACGAGGACGAACAACCGTTGCAGTTGGCCCCGGAGCAGGCCGAAGTACTACCGCGCTTCGCCCGCCTGCTGGCCGACAGCGACATGTCACTGATCTTCCTGGACGACACCACCGTGGTCTCGCGCCGAGCCGAGTCGCTGACCCTGTCCACCCTTGGCCGCTTCTCCGCCAGCCTGGCCCATGAAATCCGCAACCCGCTGGCGGCAATCAACTACGCCACCCAGCTACTGGAGGAGTCCGAAGACATTGGTGAGGCTGACCGGCGCCTGCTGCAGATCATCCACCAACAATGCCAGCGCACCAACGGCATCGTCGAGAGTGTGCTGGCACTGGCCCGACGCGAACGGGCCAACCCGGAAAACCTCGACCTGGCCGCCTTCGTGCGCCGCTTCGTGATCGAGTACCGGCAGACCCTGTCGCTGGAAAACGACAGTCTGGAAGCGGTGATCCGTGAGCCCTCGGTGGTGGCGATGATGGACCCCCGGCACCTGCATCAGGTATTGACCGCACTGGTCCATAACGCCCTCAAATACGGCCGGATGGCCGATGAACCGGCGCGTATCCGCATCCGGGTCGCCTCGGCCGAGCGCAATGCGGTGATCGACATCATGGACCGCGGCCCGGGCATTCCCGACGCCATTGCCACCCAGCTGTTCCGGCCGTTCTACACCACCTCCGAGCACGGCACCGGGCTTGGCCTGTACATCGCCCGCGAGCTTTGCCGGGCCAATCAAGCCCAGTTGGACTACGTGTCCATTCCCGCTGGCGGCGCCTGTTTCCGGTTGACCCTGAGCACCCCGAAAACCGCATTCGCCCGCGGCCAGCGCCAATGAGCCAATTTTCGATGCAATCGTTTGTAGACATGCCTCTACCTCGGCTATCGTTCCATTCATGAACGCAACACATAGCGCCCTGATCGTCGATGACGAACGCGACATCCGTGAGCTGCTGGTCCTTACCCTTGGCCGGATGGGCCTACGGATCAGCACCGCCGCAAACCTCGCCGAGGCCCGGGAACTGCTGGCCAGCAACCATTTCGACCTATGCCTGACCGACATGCGCCTGCCTGACGGCAACGGCATCGAGCTGGTCACCGAGATCACCCGCGACCACCCGGCCACTCCGGTGGCGATGATCACTGCCTTTGGCAGCATGGATCTGGCCGTGGAAGCCCTGAAAGCCGGCGCCTTCGATTTCGTCAGCAAGCCGGTGGACATCAATGTGCTGCGCGGCCTGGTGCGGCACGCCATCGAACTGAACAACGAAGCCCGCCCCAGCACCCCACCGCCGCCGGAAAACGCCACCCGCCTGCTTGGCAGTTCGCCGGCAATGGACGAGCTGCGCGCCACCATCGGCAAGGTCGCGCGCAGCCAGGCGCCGGTGTACATCCTGGGCGAATCCGGCGTCGGCAAGGAACTGGTAGCCCGCACCATCCACGATCAGGGCGCACGTGCGGCCGGGCCATTCATCCCGGTCAACTGTGGTGCCATCCCCAGTGAACTCATGGAAAGCGAGTTCTTCGGCCATCGCAAGGGCAGCTTCACCGGCGCCCATGCCGACAAGCCCGGCCTGTTCCAGGCAGCCAATGGCGGCACCTTGTTCCTCGATGAAGTGGCCGAGCTGCCACTGCAGATGCAGGTCAAGCTGTTGCGGGCAATCCAGGAAAAATCAGTGCGCCCGGTAGGCGCGGCCACCGAAGTCACCGTGGACGTGCGCATCCTTTCGGCCACCCATAAAGACCTGAGCACCTTGGTGCAGGATGGGCGCTTCCGCCACGACCTGTACTACCGTATCAATGTCATTGAACTGCGCGTGCCACCGCTGCGCGAGCGCCGCGGCGACCTGCCGCAGCTAGCCAGCACCATCCTGAATCGTTTGGCACAGTCACAAGGCCAGAAGCCGCCACAACTGGCAGCTTCGGCACTTGAAGCGCTGGATGCCTATTCCTTTCCCGGCAACGTCCGTGAGCTGGAGAACATCCTCGAGCGTTCGTTGGCGCTGGCCGACAGCGACCGCATCGACGCCAGCGACCTGCGCCTGCCGCAGCCGCAAAGTGCGGTGCCGCGTGCTCCCAGCAACGAAACCCCTGCAGCTGTTGCCACCGTCCAGGAAGCCGTTGTCGACATCGACCCTGCCAGCGCCGCCCTGCCTTCTTACATCGAGCAGATGGAGCGCACGGTGATCCAGAAGGCGCTGGAAGAGAACCGCTGGAACAAGACCAAAACCGCCGCCCAGCTCGGAATCACTTTTCGTGCCCTGCGCTACAAGCTGAAAAAGCTGGGCATGGAATAAAACAGCCCCAAAAGAACCAGGTAGAGCCGAGCCATGCTCGGCTGGACATTGCCAGGAAAGCCCACCCGTAGAGCCGAGCCATGCTCGGCTAGGCACTACGAGGAAGGCCTCTGCCGAGCATGGCTCGGCACTACACACTACGCGTGGCTTAGTCCTTGGTGACGCGATTGATCTCGGCCAGACTGGTGGTGCCCTGCGCCGCCTTCAACAATGCCGACTGACGCAGATCATTGATACCTATCTTCTGTGCGGCCTCAGCGATATCCATCGCATTGCCGCCCTGCAGGACGATCGACGCGATGTCGTCGGTCATCGGCATCACCTGATAGATACCGGTACGGCCCTTGTAGCCTTCAGTGCACTCATCACACCCCACCGCTTCAAACAGCTGCACGCCCTTGGCGATCTGCTCGGCGGTATAGCCCTCAGCGAGCAGCGCATTCTCCGGCAACTGCTGCGGACGCTTGCAGTTACTGCACAGTCGCCGTGCCAGACGCTGGGCAATCACCAATGTCACCGAAGAAGTGATGTTGTACGGCGCGATACCCATGTTCATCAAACGCGCAATGGTCTGCGGCGCATCGTTGGTATGCAGCGTGGATAGCACCATGTGGCCGGTCTGTGCAGCCTTGATCGCGATTTCCGCAGTCTCAAGGTCACGGATTTCGCCGACCATGATGATGTCCGGATCCTGTCTCAGGAACGAACGCAACGCCACCGCAAAGGTCATGCCGCGCTTATTGTTCTGCTGCACCTGATTGACGCCGGGTAGACGGATTTCCACCGGATCCTCAGCCGTGGAGATATTGCGGGTATCGTCATTAAGGATGCCCAGCGCGGTATACAGCGACACCGTTTTACCTGAACCAGTCGGGCCGGTAACCAGCACCATGCCATAAGGCTTGTGGATCGCCTCCAGGAACAACTTCTGCTGGTCAGGCTCATAGCCAAGCTTGTCGATACCCAGCTTGGCCGCACTGGCATCAAGGATACGCAGCACGATCTTTTCACCGAACAAGGTCGGCAAAGTACTGACACGGAAGTCGATCTGCTTGCTCTTGGACAGATTGAGCTTGATACGCCCATCCTGCGGCACGCGCTTCTCCGCGATGTCCAGCTGCGACATGACCTTGAGGCGAGCGGCAATACGCTGATTCAGCTTGACCGGCGCCTTGGCCACGGTCTTGAGCAGACCGTCAATACGGAAACGGACCCGGTAATCGTCCTCGTAGGGCTCGAAGTGGATATCCGAGGCTCCCTTGCGGATCGCATCCACCAACGCCTTGTTGACGAATTTCACGACCGGCGTGTCGTCACCCTTGGCATCAACACCGGTATCGCCGCCGCCGCCCATATCCTCGTCGCCGGCGGAGACGTCCAGGTCGCCCATGCCTTCATCGTCGCCGCCAAGGCCGTCACTCAGCGAATCATTGCTGGCCAACCACAGATCCAAGGTGCGGCGGATCTGCTCCTCATCGACCAGGATAGGCTCGACCACCAAGTTGGTCTGGAACTTGATTTCATCCAGTTGCTGGGTCGGATTGCTGGTGCCGACGAACAATTTGCCGCCGCGCTTGAACAGCGGCAACACATGATGTCTGCGCAATAACTCCTCACTGACCAGCTTCATCGCGCTCTGGTTGGTGTCGAACACCGACACATCCAGCAACGGCATGCCGAATTCCATCGCGTTGGCTGCCGCCATATGCGCAGCGCTCACCAGCTTCTTGTCAGCCAGCCATTGGGCCAACGGCACCTTGGCATCCCCGGCCTGGGCCATCGCGGTACGGGCAACGGCCTCATCCAAGGCCCCGTCCTGAACCAGACGGCGGGCAATGCCGGTGATTCCGACCAAGTTTGCGGTGGCAACGTTCATTGAGGCATCCCCTGAAAGCAGGCCCCCAGATTACCTCAAGCCTCTATAAACGGGCAGTCCGTCCGCACCAAGGACACCAACCCAGCTACTATGCTGATGGGGAGAACTACGGGTAATCAAACGTGCGTGAACTGAGCATCATCCTGCCTGCAAAGAACGAGGCTGAGGGGCTGAAGCGGACACTGCCTGCCTTACGGGCAGCGTATCCGGCTGCAGAGATCATCGTTGTAGACGACGGCTCAACGGACCAGACCGCGGCAATCGCCCGCGAACACGGCGTCAGTGTCCTGAGCAGCCCATATTCGATGGGCAATGGCGCTGCGATCAAGCGCGGGGCCCGTGCCGCTACTGGACAGACACTGGTGTTCATGGACGCCGATGGCCAACACAGCGCCAGCCATATCGCGCAGTTGCTCGCCAAGCTGGAAGACGGCTACGACATGGTGGTGGGCGCCCGTGACAGCAGTGGCCAGGCCAACGTGCACCGAGGGCTGGCCAATGCCTTCTACAACCGCTTGGCCAGCCATATGACCGGCCACAAGATCCACGACCTGACCTCGGGCTTCCGCGCCGTGCGGGCAGACAAGTTCCGGGAGTTCCTGCACCTGCTGCCGAACGGCTTCAGCTACCCGACCACCAGCACCATGGCATTCTTCCGCAGCGCCTACCCGGTGGCGTACGTACCCATCCCGGTGGCCAAGCGGGTAGGCAACGGCAGTCATATCCGGCCTATTAAGGACGGCATTCGGTTTTTGCTGATCATATTCAAGATCGCGACGTTGTATTCGCCCTTGAAGCTGTTTGCGCCTATCGGGCTAGTATTTTTCGCTACAGGCATGGGGTACTACGCCTATACATTCGCCACCATGCATCGGCTCACGAACATGAGCACGTTGCTCTTTAGCGCCTCTGTTATCGTGTTTCTCATAGGGCTAATTTCGGAACAAATCACATCGCTGACCTACAGTGAAAAGTAAGAATCCACAGGCTTTGCCCAACGAAGCGCCGTTAGATGTCTTGTTTGTGAGCACCTCCTATCCTCGTGATGAAGCAGATTGGCGAGGAGTTTTCATGCGGCACATTTGCGATGCACTTGCGCTAAGAGACGAGATTTCCCTGAACGTATGGGCCCCCCCGGGGCAACCAATCTTGAATGCAGAAAGTGCAACCACTGCCGACGATGCACAGTGGCTAGACTCTCTAATGCAACGCGGGGGAATTTCTCATCTCTTGCGCTCCGACCCTATCACCGGAATAGCTTCCTCAGCAAAGTTATTGTGGATGCTGAGGATGGCGTATAAACGCGCGACCACCGCGCTGTATCATGTGAACTGGCTGCAATGTGCCATCGCGCTTCCAAATGATGGAAAGCCTGCGCTGATCACCGTATTGGGAAACGACATGCACCTGCTTAAGGTGCCATTGATACGACACGCGATACGCCGAGCATTGAGGGGAAGGGCCGTTACCATCTGTCCAAACGCAGAATGGATGGCGGCACCGCTACGTGATGCTTTCGGTGATATCGCAAACGTGGAAACCGTACCTTTCGGTATCGCTGCTGATTGGTATCAGATAAGCCGTGCCCCGGCGCTTCCTCCTCGCTGGCTAGTGGTCACCCGATTAACCTCCGACAAGCTTGGACCGTTGTTCGAATGGTGCGAACACCTTTTCAAAACCAGTGACAGACAACTCCACCTATTTGGCCCAATGCAGGAGCAGATCAAGACTCCAGATTGGGTTCACTACCACGGTGCCGCCACACCGGAAGCACTACTGCACACTTGGTTCCCACAAGCTATTGGCCTAATCACGCTCAGCCGCCACGCTGAAGGGCGGCCACAAGTGTTGCTGGAAGCGATGGCGGCGGGCCTTCCGATAATTGCATCGAAGCTTGCCGCACATTCAGACCTGATTGAAGATCGTGTTTCGGGGTTACTCTGCAACGAATCTTGTGAATTTTCGGAAGCAATAACCCTATTGGAACGAAGCGAATTCAATTCCAGCTATGGCGCTGCTGGCCGAAGCCACGCAAAGCATAGTTTTGGCACTTGGAATGATTGTGCGCAGCGCTATATATCGATATACCGCAGTCTTCTGGAGAAATAAACAATGCCCGGCGCAATACTTGTCATAGGCGCAGGCGGCTTCGTCGGACAAAATCTACTCAACGTGCTTTCAACGAAAAATACCCGCGTCATCGTGGCAACTCGGCACCCTTTGCCCCCAGGAGCTTATGGAACTGCTATCAGTAACATAGGTCTTCTGCAGCATCCAGCAAAGCTCGTGCCCGTACTTCGCGAAGTTATTGCTGTTGTCAACCTAGCGTCAGCATCCACACCAGGTAGTTCAGCAGATAATCCAATCTTGGAAATTGAGCAAAATCTGCGACCGCTTGCGATCCTTCTGAATGCACTGCAATCAGTGCCACAAATTCCATTAATACATATGTCATCAGCAGGAGCTATTTCATACAGACGAAACGCGGGCACCAGCGACGAAGATTCCCCCGTCTATAGCAGATCTTATCACGGCGCCGCAAAAATCGCCGCTGAGCATCTTATCGAGGCGTGGGTGCATCAGTTTAACGGCTCAGCAACGATCTTGCGTCCATCGAACATCTATGGACCAGGACAACCCTTTCGCCAAGGGTTTGGAATTATCCCCTCCATTTTCAACAGCTTGTGTAACAGCGAGACCGTCAAAATCTGGGGTGACGGGTCTTTCACCCGCGACTACCTTTTCATCGATGATCTTATCGGACTATTGATCAAGATCCTTGCTGGTGCCGCCAAGCCAGGCTTCAATATCTATAACGCTTGCAGCGGATCCAGCACCTCCCTGAACACCCTGTTGGAGATAATTGAATCAATCACCCATGCCCGCATCAAACGGGATTACATGCCAGAGCGCAAGATAGACTCTCCGTCCACGATTGTGAGTGGGAAAAAAACAGCCAATGCCCTCGGGTGGTCGGCGAACACTGAGATTAGCGATGGCTTACGGGCAACATGGAACTGGTTTAGAGATACTCACTCTTGAATACTCTGCCCACACCCACCTGTTCTATCTGTATTGCCAACTATAACGGCGTAAAACTATTGCCAGATTGCATACAGTCCTTATTGGATCAGCAGCCTCCGCTAGCCTTCGAAATAATTGTTCATGATGATGCCTCCACCGATGGCTCCGCGGAATGGATCCGGGCACGATATCCTGCGATCACGCTTATTGCCTCCAATGAAAATGTTGGATTCTGCGTTGCCAACAACAGAATGGCGGCTGTTGCGCGAGGGAAATACATCCTTCTGCTAAACAACGATGCCGCGCTACTTCCGGATGCTCTGAGCACCCTGATACAAGCTTCTGAGAGCGGCCTATCGTCCGCGATCCTGACACTTCCACAGTACGACTGGGACTCCGGTAGCCTGGTTGATCGTGGCTGCCTGCTGGACCCGTTTTATAACCCCGTGCCAAATCTCGATCCGGAGTGCCAAAGCGTGGCCTATGTCATCGGAGCATGCATGTTCATGGCTAGCGCTACTTGGAAGGAGCTGGGTGGATTCCCGCCATGGATGAACTCCATAGCGGAAGACATTTTTCTGTGCCGCCTAGCAAGGCTATCAGGGCGACCAGTAATTGCCTTAGGCAGCAGTGGATATCGTCACAGACAAGGGGCTAGCTTTGGAGGCAACCGAGCGGGCAAAGGTGGCTTGAGCTCGACCTACCGTCGCCGAATGCTGAGTGAACGTAACAAGACCGCGACCATGGTGATCTGCACACCGACAATACTAGTTTGGCCATTGCTAGTGGCACATATTCTGTTGTTATGTATTGAAGGAGGTGTAATGGTCGCAATCAAGCGTAACACACGCCCATGGCATGCAATATACGCCGAAGTAATTCGTCACACGCTCCGGAAACTACCTCTCTGGGTCAAACAACGTCGACAGATACAAGAATCCAGGCAATCTGCGATCGCCTATTTTACAGACTTCACTCTATTCCCACAGAAACTAAAACTACTGATGCGCCATGGCCTACCTCAGCTGCACTAGGCCTCAGCTGTGCGCTCTCAAAAACAGGCTTTTTGAATAAAAACAGCGGTTCAGCCGGATTCACACCGTGTACTATTGGATCATACTTACCCAGAACTTCAGAATGATCGCGAACAGCCGGTTGTAATCCGCTCTGTGCGAAGCGAACGAACACATCTCGCCCAAACAGCCGAACATGATCTGCCTGTCCATATGCTTGGAGCCTTGCATCCGCATCCACAATACCGGCATCCTCCCAACTCTTGTGTAACTTAGCGCTATACGGCGTCTGCAGAAGCGCAAATCCACCCGGCCTGAGCACCCTGTACACCTCCGCAAGCGCGATGTCCGCATCAGCCACATGCTCAAGAACATGATTGGCTACAACCATATCAAAACTTTCATCCTCAAAGTCGATGTGCAACATATCAATACGACGGACGTCGGCGCGCCCAGGATAGAGATCACATTTTACATAGTTGGCCATGCCCACACCCTCGAAAACGCGGGACAGCTTTTTCTCCGGCGCAAAGTGGAGGACTGATTTCCCTTCCATCCAGATTAGCATCTGCAACTCGCGCAGATACATCAACAGATGGCGCTCTCTGTCATGAGCCCCACATCTGGGACACTCAAACTGCTCAGGGTCACTACCAATAACGTCGAGCACCCTGATAAGCGCCGGCACATCCGAACTACCATGACGATAGGGCATGAAGCGCCAAACATTTTTGCCGCAGAGCACGCAATAACGCCGCCCACCAGGAATCCATCCCGCAAAAAAATAAGGAATAACCTTGGAAAGCTGCAGCGCCATACCACCCTCTAGTCAATGCGGATAAAGAACCCGGCTGCGGACGGACCTCAAACTGCCAACAATCGATTTTGAGCCAACCCGCCCTATTGATGACAATACCTTTGGCCAGCTGATCCTAGCCTCAAGCCGCACCCGGCCGAGCCAATACCCAAACATGGCCCAATCCCCACTACGGATACTACGGAAGAAGACCCTTCGCAAGAAGTCGGCAACTGCCCGATCCCGATCCGCTACCTCAATCAGATCGCGCGGCACGCTCAATATCGCCTGCCAATAGAGCTCGCGAACCCGCCCATTCATATCAACAACCATTGATGCCGCGTTTCCTACTCTGTATGCAGTAAGCGGCTCTGCGATGTGCCCTAAGGGCCCGAAACATGCCAACCTTAAATGCACCTGGAAATCTATCTGCTGCTGCCTTTCAATCCAGCTCTTTTTGAACGAGGCGCGAAACAGCACCGAACTGTTGTTAAGAACATTTCCACGGGAGATTAGCGTACGAAGATCGATTGAATCACCAACGTAATCCGTGAAACGCCCGAGAGGCCGCTCATGCATATCTACAACCATCGCATTGGTGTAAACAGCAGGACTTTCTGGATGGGCCGTTAGATACTCGATCTGCCGCTGCAACTTTCCAGGCAACCAATAGTCATCACCATCTACCCTGGCCAGAAAATCCCCATGAGCACTGTCCAAGAGGTCACACATGTTTGCGAAGGCCCCGATATTTTCTGGCCTCCTGAAGTACTGAATACGGTGCTGGTACTCGCCCAGCAGCGCCCCAATCACAATCGGCGTGCCGTCTGTAGACGCGTCATCACCAACCAGTACTTGAACATCCGCATCTACGATCTGATCCAAAATACTGCGCAGACACCTCTCGATCAATTCCGCCTGATTGTAGGTAACAACGCAAACGGTTATCAGGTACTGGCTCATCGAGAGTCCCTGGCCAGCACTTTCCTCAGGAAATATACTCCAGCCTTCCAGGCGGCAAGCTTGGCTGAAGCGGCGACGCCCACATAAATGCTCGCAGCGAATATGACCGACGAACCAAGCCCAACTGGCCCCTTGCCCCAGATCATCATACCCGCCCTCGCCAGCACGCAGACCGCGGCGGCCAGCACAAACACACCGTAGCAATCGCGCACCTGCGCAGAAATTCCGTACCCAAGTAGCCGCTTGGATTGCCAGCCATTAATGAACACGCAAAGCACTCCAGAGATAACGACAGCAGTAGCCATCGCCAGTGCGCCAAAAAAGCTGCCAAGCACTAGCACCGGCAATGAAACTGCAACCTTCACGATTTCCAGCTTAAATACAATATCGGCGCGCCCGATAGCTCCAAGCGCAGCTAGATTAACCAGATGCAGGGGCCACAATGCTGCCGCCAGCGCCAGCAGCGAGAGCAGCGGTGCGGCAGGCAGCCATTTATCGCCGAAAATCATGGCAATCACCGCGTCAGAAACAGCCGCCAGACCCAGCATGCAGGGCGCGAACACCAACATACTAGCCCGCAACGACAGTCGCATTGCACTTTGCAGTGCGCCTTCAACCTCTCGTGCCGAAGCAAAGATTGGCAGCCCAACGCGATTCATTACCCCGGCCATGAACTGGGCAGGCGCCTCTTGGATGCTCTGGGCGAGAGTGTACTGGCCGACGACTTGCGGCGCAAAAAAATGCCCCAGCGTTAGCAGCTGCAGCCGCACGGAGACCATACTCATGAGATTGGCCGCCATCATGTAACCGCCAAATCTGAACAATCCTTTAAATGAAGACGCGCGAAAGCGCACAGCTGGCCGCCAGCCCACGCTCACCCAAAGTAGCAGGACTCGCGCCAGCGTCGCCATAAGTGCCTGCAACACTAGAGCAGCCGCACCAGCGCCCTTCTGGGCCAGGATGATCGCTACCAGCCCTGAGGATGTCGAGGCCACCAATTCAATTTTCGCTCTCGACCTGAAGTCCAAGCGCCGCGTCAGTAGTGCGTCAGGAACAATAGCCAACGCTCCGAGCGGGACCACCAAGAGCAACAGCCGGGCTAGCGGCTCAAGCACTGGTTGCGAATAAAACCTAGCAAGCCACGGCGACGCTATCCAAAGCAGCCAAAACAATACAACAGACACGAGCAGCGATGCGCAGAACACCGTGGCCTCGTCATCGGCGTTGATGATTTTGCTCTGCACCAACGCCAGCCCAAAACCTCCATTCACCAACACACCGCAAATAGTCGTGAAAGCCAAAAGAATAGCAACCAAACCGAAGTCGCTTGGCACTAGGATCCGCGCCAGACAAACCGTAACCACGAACTGCGCCGAATATCGGAACGCAATCTCCACGGCACTCCACCATGTCGCACGAGCCGCCCGGTGCGCCAATGGCTCTATGGAGCTCACCTCCACCATTGATCAACCTCACGCAAACCGTAATCGATCATAGAATAAATGCTCGTATCTGACCCCAAAACGATGCTGCCGCCAGACAACTAAATGCCGGAAACACATGGCTCGCCGAACTTCAAATTTTCAACGCGGCCTGCCAATGCAAAGCAGCCTTTCACTTCGATCTAAAAGCCGGTGACCCGATGCACGCAAATATGTGCGAATCAATGCCGGGTGGCCCAATCCGGTACGGATCAAAAAATCCTCATGCCTGCGTTTATACTTTCCAACAGGAATAACGACTACATCCTCGCAGACCGAAGACATCAGATCGGTTATTTCAGCTACAGAAAAAAAACGAATATCATAAAGAGAATCACGCTGCTTCATTCGCGAAAAATACTCCACAAACTGCGCATTGTGTCCATTATGAACCGTAGCAATCATACGTCCACGCGTCACGCGAGCTTGCTCGGCAGCCAACTCTTTAATCTGGGCATCATCGAATAGTACCCAGAACCCGTTATGGTAAGTAACATCGAAATGCTTGTCGAGAAAAGGCAACTCAAACGCACTCGCATGAAAAATTGAACTGGTGAAACCTGGAAAAACATGTCGTGCACGGGCAACCGATTCCGCAGAAAAATCCATCCCACTGCACTCTATACCCGATCGTCGCAGCATCGCCATATCACGAAAACTACCCGCAGCCAATTCAAGAACAGATTGATCTTTCCGGGCAAGAAGCGCACGAATGTAGTAAGCATGACGCAGATCCGCTTGATACTTGTCAAATATCGCAACCCACTTTTCATCCCAATCCGCAGAAATAGAGTTCTTATCAAGCCCATTCAGTGACATATCAACCCCCGGCAAAGCCGCCGTCAACTTCGACATATTCGCGACAATATATCACCTTCCGAACCACGATTTCGCCATCAATAGATCCGCCACTGAAGCAGCGAATGTGATTGGCGACCATGTCATAACCCATCATCTTAGTGAACGCGACACCGGCAGAAAATCTAGGATTGACATCCATCAAAAAAAAACGACCTTCGCGATCAACGATGAATTCGACATTCACACAACCATTCACGCCAAGCGTGTCCACCACGTATTTTGCAGCTTCGATATGTTCAGGAGCGGACCCCATTTCTACAACCAGACCCGCGCCGTTCACGGTCCTCTGCAGCTCACGTCGCCCTATCGCAACAGCAAGCCCGCTTGTCTGCTGCCTTACCACGTCGACCACCACTACATGACCGTCGATGAGAGGCTGGATTATATAGTCCCTTGCGCAGGTCCTACGCAAGAGCTGGGCAACATCGAATTCGTTGTCAATTCGAACCACACCTTCGCTACTACGCCCGCGCCTCGGCTTGGCAATCAAAGGAAACGATGGCATGGACCTTTCCCTGTCCATCAATTTGGTTGGAATTATTGCCACACGCGAATCCGCAAAAAAGTGCTCATAGAGCGCCCATTTATCACGACTGATCCGCAACGCGGCACTGGAGGACATACAAAGCTGCGCTCCGCACGCAGCAAATGCCAGCCTATTTCTATCCAGCACGTCAATTTCAATATCAGTTAGAGGGATAACCCAATCGATAGCGAGAGATCGGCAGACGAGTGTCAACGCAGAGATATAATCAGTCTCATCGCATGCCTGTGGGACCTCATGAAAGGAATCTACCCGAGCTGCCTGTGCTGTCCAACTAAAGGGAAGGGAGTTGCAACCGACCACATAGGCACCAGGCAAAGAGCGCAGCGAAGCTACAACGGCTGCAGCTGACATCGACCCGATCGCAGTTACCAGAAAATTCACCGGCTCCCCCAAGAAAATTATCGATCGGCTCGATCCGCCCAGGTGCCAAGAGCTCGGGAGACCACCGCCACCACTCTCTCGATATCCTGACCAGAAATATGCGGCCCGGCAGGAAGAACGATCACACGCTCAGCAATAACTTCGGTCTGCGGAAGGCTTGCACCGGCGTGTGGATACAAATCCCGATACGGCTGCATCCTGTGGCATCCAGGCCAAAAATACTTTCGTGCCAGTATGTTATCGGCATGTAATAGTTCGACAAGCTCGTCACGCGATGCCGCTGCATCCAAGGCAATCTCCAGCACAACGTAATGATGGCTATTTGCATCACAGCCATCATATTTAACGAAATCAATGCCCTTTACTTTTGAAAAAGCGGCCCTGTACAAACGATGAACTTCGCGATTGGAAGCACATATTTGCTCGAAGCCCTCCAGGTTAACCAGTCCCATCGCCGCACAAACTTCTATCATTTTTCCGTTCGTACCCGGATGAATGACATTGTCATAGCCCTTGAACCCAAAATTACGCATCAGCCTCAACGTCTCCGCCAACCCATCATCATTGGTTGTTACCGCACCGCCTTCCATAGTATTAAATGCCTTGGTGGCGTGAAAACTAAAAACTTCACACGAACCAAAATTGCCTATACTGACGCCGTCGAGAGTGCTTCCGAACGCATGAGCCGCATCGAACATCAATTTGAGCTTGAATTCGTCGGCAATGTCTTGCAACGCCTGTACCGGAGCCGCGCGCCCCCAAAGGTGCACACCGATTATTCCAGTAGTGCGCGGGGTTATCTTCTTCCTTACCGAGTCCGGATCAAGGTTGTGGGTTACAGGATCGATGTCAGCAAAAACCGGCGTTATGCCTTGCCAAAGCAGCGCATGTGCTGTTGCGACAAAGGTCCAAGACGGAACAATAACCTCACCAACCAGTCCAAGCGCGCGAATTGCGATTTCAAGCGCAATGGTACCGTTGCACATTGCAACACAGTTCTTGACGCCAAGCTTCTCTGCGATCCTTTGCTCAAGTTGCTGAACTATGGGCCCGTTATTGGTAAGCCATTGATTGTCGAGCACCTTCGTCACCAATGACAGGAATTGTTCGCGACTACCAATATTTGGTCGACCAACATGCAATTCAGCCAGAGCGCGCTCCTGTACAGATACCGCTCTTGCTTCAGAGATTCCAGAGGACATCAGTCGTCACTCCTCACCTGCAAGGCAGACGTTACTGACTGAACACAATTGGATACATGACATTCAGCTGACGGCAAGATACCGTCCGGGGACCTCAAGGATTTAGATCGCATGCTGCGCTTCTCATGTCACATGTTATCGAGCGGATACCCGGGGGGTTGGGTGTTCCTGTAATGGTGATACTGTCCATCACAGCCCCTTCGATGGTACGACAGCCCCGCACTATTGGAACAGGCGGAGTGTCATTATTTGCAAGCGCGGCAACGGTAAATGAAGCATAGTTTTTCATCTCTGCCATGCAAGCTGATTCGGCGGCCCTTTGCTGGTGGCGCTTATATGTAGGTAGCGCAATGGCGGACAACAATGCGATCACCGCAACAACGATCATCAACTCCACAAGCGTGAATCCCAGAGCACGTTCGCGTCCCATACCCCCCCCTCTTGCACTTGTTGGTCAAATTCCAGGATGGCACCTGGAACGTCATTTCAAAGGTCTGCGAGATAGATGACCCGCCGAAACTATTTTGAGTTGCCTCACCCAATCCTCACGCCCTGCGGTCGATAGCTGCGCAAGTAGTCGCCTAATCTCAGGATCATCAGCGCTCGATCCCTCTACCGCCCGGCGAAGATAGGGAAGCGCACTATCCGGCCTTAGTGATTCATTGTGAATGAATGCACCGATTCGAAGATAATCATTTGGCGACAGCTCCGCGCGCGAACTGATAACTTCAATTACATCAAGAACCGCATCCTCATCTAACGCAATCCCATAACGCATATCATCCATTAGCACCCACATGATCCCCTTGTTCTGAGGGCTCATGGTCACAATCTTAAGCCGCTCCAGCAATGCAGCCCAGTCGCGGGCCGATACATCTCCCCGAACCGTTTTATAGATTGCAACATTCGACAAAAGCAACGCTGAACCGGTTCGACTAGCCCCAGCAGCATTCACACTTATGGCCGCGTCCAACCACGGGCTAGAAGCCAGAAGGCCGCCACGCTCTATATAGACCGCCCCCAACGCCAACCAAGCGCGCTCGGATGCCGGCTTTATCGACACGCTATACTTCGCCAAGCGCAAGGGATCCCCCCACGTATGGGCGCGCGATAACGTCGCCGCACCGACGCCCCCGAAGGACAATGCGAGAACGATCATTGCGTACATTGGCGCAACAGCGTAACGAACGAAAATGAAGCGCAGCAGATCCGCAATGACTAGCAAGGCCCCTATCAACGGAAAATGATTGCGGTGCTCAAATGCCAATTCGAGGCCATACACATTGCTAGCAATCAAATGCCCGGCAAGAAAGAGAAATATCCCGCACGAAATAACCGGCCGACGCTCGCGCACCAGCCACGCCAAAACAAGCAGCGACATCAGCAACAGCAGCGATAATAGTGTGGTAATTGGCTGCAACAGCCCTCTCGAAACCACAAGATCATCGTAAAAAAAAGGTAAATTCCCAGGCAACGGAGCCAAAATCTGCCCCAGATACATGGCCAATACTCGCCCCTGAGTCAATAAGCGCTCATAGCTGGAAAAATCTCGCCCTGGATATGACTGCCATTGCCACTGATGCGGCAGCACAACCAGAAAATAGAGCATCAACCCGCCCGCGACGGCAAGCCAATAACCACTCTTCAGCATTGACGCAAGCAGGCGACTGCGCGCCCTAAAATGTAAAAAAACAATCTCCAGAATGAACGCATAGACCACGAGGAGTACCGAGTCCTCCTTGCATGCGAACGCGAGCACCGCAAACAACACAAACAGCACACCAAACTGCCTGCTACGCGCACCTCGCAGCTGCGCCTCGCGCATGCGCAAATATGCCCAGAGCGACAGAACGACAAACAATGTCGCCAGTGTTTGCATCCTTTGGACAATATAGAGTACCGACGAAACCTGCAAAGGGTGGATACCCCAAGCCAAAGCGACACCTAACCCACCCAACGCCGCCTGCCGTTCCAACCAGCCGACCAGAATCAGCAATCGCCGCAAGAAGATAGCCAGGGCGAATACCGTTACACAATGTATTACTACATTGGTCAATTTGAAGGCATACGGATCGGGGCCGGCCCTCCAATAATCCAGCGCCAGACTCAACATACTGAGCGCACGAGACCCATTACCTGGCTGGAAGCTGTATGCCGCCTGTGCGAGATTCTGAAGACTCAGGTCAGACAAATGCAGCGCAGCGTTGCCAACGATATTGGCGCGATCATCAAACAGGAACCCACCACCAAGACCCGGCAGAAAAAACAGCGCGGACAGTAGCGCTATTACTGAAGCCGCAAGGCAAAATTGTAATGTTCCTATTCGCATAATCGCCCCAGTCGAGCCAACTCTATTAGAGAGGTCCCGGAAAAAGAAAAGCGCCTTCCGGCGCTTTTCCTTTTGCTACGCCACTACCGGAAATTACGGAGCAGCATCCAGCAAACGGCAGGAGCCGCTGCCAGCTTCGCAACGGGTGTCCTGCTTGATGGTGGCGTTGCCCTTGGTGGCGGCAACAAAGGTCACCGAGCCGCCCGCGTTGTACAAGGTGGTGGTCATGCTGGTACCAGAGGCGCAAGCTTTGCCAGCAAAGGCGGTCGGTGCACGGTTGTCAGCAGCATCTGCGACAGCAGCGCCCATGTAAGCCTTGCCTTCGGCCATACAAGCACCGTTGGACGAACGCTGGGTGTAGTTACGGTACTGCGGCAGCGCGATAGCGGCCAGGATGGCAATGATCGCAACCACGATCATCAGTTCGATCAGGGTAAAGCCTTGCTGCTTCTTCATGAGTAAATCCCCTAGAGGTGTGAATTGTGAACATGGTCACAGGCGAATGCCTGCCCCGCATGGGGTTACAAAGCAGGTTACGTGCCAACTGAACCAACACCCCCTACTCCCCGGCACAATGATGGCAGCATCCATGAATAAGGGAAGCCCCTCACCACAAAATCCTGATCGACACCTCAAGATGCCCCCCAGCGTCACATTGTGACCCTTCCTTGCATGCTTAGCCCACCCCACCCGAATCCAGCGTGGACGTGACGAAGGCCGCCAAAGTGTTCGCAAGGGGTGTGCCGAAAGGCAAGCGAACCGCTACCATGCGAACTGGTGTCCGGGCTGGGGAAGCTTGGACGGGGAGAAATAAAGTGGCTGTCACCCGCAACGCAATCAAGAACGATACGGCTGGGCGCAGTACCAGCCAGATGCTGCCGTTTGTCTGGGAAGGGACGGACAAGCGCGGCGTCAAGATGAAAGGCGAGCAGGACGCCAAGAGCGCCAACGTCCTCAAGGCCGAGCTACGCCGACTAGGCATCACGCCTATCGTCGTCAAACCCAAGCCGAAACCGCTGTTTGGTGCAGCAGGCTCCCCCATCAAACCTAAGGACATCGCCTTCTTCAGTCGCCAGATGGCGACGATGATGCGGTCCGGTGTACCTATCGTGACCGCCCTGGAGATCATTGGCAGCGGCCATAAGAACCCACGCATGGCCAAGATGATCGGCCAGATCAGAACCGACTTGGAGGGCGGCTCATCTCTATACGAAGCCATCAGCAAGCACCCGGTGCAGTTTGATGAGTTGTATCGCAACCTGGTCCGCGCTGGTGAAGGTGCAGGTGTGCTGGAGACGGTGCTCGAGACCATCGCCAACTACCAGGAGAACCTGGAGTCACTGAAGGGCAAGATCAAGAAGGCCCTGTTCTACCCAGCGATGACCATCGCCGTCGCGCTGCTTGTCAGCGCGATCCTGCTGATCTGGGTAGTCCCGCAGTTCGAGGAGGTCTTCAAGGGCTTCGGCGCTGATCTGCCGTTCTTCACCCAGATGATCGTGGCCGCTTCCCGCTTCATGGTCGGCTGGTGGTGGCTGATCCTGCTCGTCGCCGTAGGCTCAGTAGTCGGCTTCATGTTCGCCTACAAACGCTCGCTGTCCATGCAGCACACCATGGACAAGCTGGTACTCAAGGTTCCGGTCATCGGCCAGATCCTGCACAACAGCGCTATTGCCCGCTTTGCCCGCACCACCGCGGTGACCTTCAAGGCCGGCGTCCCGCTTGTCGAAGCGCTTAGTATTGTTGCCGGCGCAACTGGCAGCAGCGTCTACGAAAAGGCCGTTCTGCACATGCGTGACGACGTTGCCGTCGGCTATCCGGTCAACATGGCGATGAAACAGGTCAACCTGTTCCCGCACATGGTGGTGCAGATGACCGCCATCGGCGAAGAAGCTGGTGCTCTGGACACGATGCTGTTCAAGGTGGCCGAGTACTTCGAGCAGGAAGTGAACAACGCCGTGGACGCCCTCAGCAGCCTGATCGAACCCATGATCATGGTCTTCATCGGCGTGGTCGTGGGCGGCATGGTCATCGGCATGTACCTGCCGATCTTCAAGCTGGCCTCGATTGTTGGATAATTAACACATGGCATTTCTCGACCAGCATCCCGGTTTCGGCTATCCCGCCGCGGCCGGACTGGGACTGCTGATCGGCAGCTTCCTCAACGTGGTGATCCTGCGCTTGCCCAAGCGCATGGAGTGGCAGTGGAAACGCGATGCGCGCGAAATCCTGGAGCTGCCCGATATCTATGAGCCGCCGCCGCCGGGCATCGTGGTGGAGCCTTCGCACTGCCCGCACTGCAAGCACAAGCTGAGCTGGTACGAGAACATCCCGCTGTTCAGCTGGCTGATCCAGCGCGGTAAGTGCCGCCATTGCCAGGCACCCATTTCCATCCAGTATCCGATCGTGGAGCTGGTCACCAGCTTGATGGTGCTGGCCAGTGTCTGGCAGTTCGGGTTTGGTTGGCAGGGCTTTGGCGCGATCGTGCTGAGTTGCTTCCTGGTGGCACTGTCTGGCATCGATCTACGCACCCAGCTGCTACCCGACCAGCTCACCCTGCCACTGATGTGGCTGGGCTTGATCGGCAGTATGGACAACCTGTACATGCCAGCCAAGCCAGCACTGATAGGCGCGGCGGTCGGCTATCTGTCGCTATGGACGGTGTGGTGGCTGTTCAAGCAGATCACCGGCAAGGAAGGCATGGGCCACGGTGACTTCAAGCTGCTGGCGGCACTGGGGGCTTGGTGTGGGCTCAAGGGCATCCTGCCGATCATCCTGCTGTCCTCGCTGGTCGGCGCCATCATCGGCTCGATCTGGCTGTATTCCCGCGGCCGCGACCGCGCGACGCCCATTCCGTTTGGCCCCTACCTGGCCATCGCCGGCTGGCTGGTCTTCATGTGGGGCGACCAGATGGTAGGCGGTTACATGCGTCTGTCAGGGCTACAGCCATAAGGCAGCACAAGCGACAATGGCCCTTCAAGGGCCATTGTTGTTTTGGAGTCATTGCATGAGCAGCTTCATCGTCGGACTGACCGGCGGCATCGCCTCGGGCAAGAGTGAAGTCAGCAGGCGCTTCGAAGCGCTGGGTATTACCGTGGCTGATGCGGATATCGCAGCGCGCGAGGTCGTAGCTGTCGGCAGCCCTGCCCTTGCGGCGATTGCCGAATTGTTTGGTACCCGGGTTCTGCAGGCCGATGGCAGTTTGGATCGGGCTTGGTTGCGTCAGCGCGTGTTCGCCAATCCGGATGAACGCCAGACACTGGAGGCTATTACGCATCCGGCTATTCGTGTGCGGGTTCGTGAGGTTTGCGAGGCGGCGGAGAGCCCCTATGCCATCGCGGCAATTCCTCTGCTAACCGAGGTTGGCGGGCGAGCCAGCTATCCGTGGCTGCAGCGCATTCTGGTGGTGGATGCCCCAGAGGAGGCGCAGCATGCACGTCTGCTCAGTCGCGACAACATCAATGCTGCGCTGGCTGAGCGCATGATCCAGGCGCAGGCCAGCCGCGCGCAGCGCTTGGCGCTGGCTGACGATGTGATCGTCAATGATGGGCATCCTGATGCGTTGCAGGCGTGTATAGAGGCGTTGGATGTACGGTATCGGGAGCTTGCTGGGGTGGTGCGCTGAGCCACTTACGCGGCAATGCGGAGAGCGCCCTCACCCCAACCCCTCTCCCGCAGGCGGGAGAGGGGCTTACAGCCTTGTGGCACCGAGGTCTTGCAGCCCTGAACCCTTGCAGCCCTGAAGCCCCCTGCGGCTCTGCCTCTACGGCTCAGCCTTGCTCTGGCGCGAATGTCAGCGTTGCGATCACGCCACGCTCCTTGCCGGGGCGAATATCCACCTGCCAGCCGTACAGCGCGCAAAGCCGGCTGACGATCGACAGGCCGATACCGCCACCCTGCGAATGCCCTGCATGGGTGCCGCGATAGCCGCGCTGGAACAGGCTGGCGGCGTCCTTTTCGCTCAAGCCCGGGCCATTGTCGATCACCTCCACCCCGTTGCTACCAACTCGGACCAGCACCCGGCCTTCCTGCGAGTATTTGACGGCGTTGCCGATCAGATTACCCAATGCAACCGACAGCGCTGACTCCGGCGCGTCGATCACCAGCTCGCGCGACCCATCCAGCACCAGCTCCAAGGGTTTGCCACCGAGCTGGGCACGATGTGACTCCAACAGCTGTTCGGCAACCCGGGCAACGTTGCTGCTGCCCTGGGCGCGCTCATTGCGCGACAACAACAACAACGAGCCGATCAGGTCACTACATTGCTGCTCAGCGCGCTGGATACGCTGCAGGCGTTGCAGCACTTTTTCATCCAGATTGGGACGCGTCAACAGGAGCTCGGTAGCACCACGAATCACCGCCAGCGGCGTACGCAGTTCATGACTGACGTCAGCATTGAACTCGCGGTCGCGCTGCACCACTTCGGTCAGGCGCGCAGAGTAGTCATCAAGCGCCTCGGCCAGCTGCCCAACCTCGTCATCAGGAAAGCGCGGTGCGAGCGGTTCGGGGTGTGTGTTGCCACCCCGATAGGCACGTAGACGTGCCGCCAAGTCTGATACCGGCCGCATGACGCGCGAGGCAGACCACCAACCCAACACCCAGGAAAGCAGGCTGAACACAATGACCGAGAAGAACAGCGCACGTTTGAGCTGCTGTTCTCCCCTGATGCTTTCTGTCATGTCATAAGCAAGAAAGAACCAGGCATCGTCTGCCTTGCGAACCGCCAATTTGTAAGCGAATGGCAATCCCCTCTCGTCAATTCCACTTACATTGTGGTTGCCATTGGGCAACGCAGCCCATTCCGGGCGCTCCTCACGTACCCGCTCGAACTTATCCTTGGGATAGAAGTAGGCCCGGATCTGCTGCACCGGCAGGTCTGGATTACGGGTTGGGTCAACGTAATAGCGTCGCGCGTACTCGTCGATGTTGCGATTCATCACATCTTCGACGAGCTGGTTTTCCACGCGCATCCGCGCCCAGTTCGTGGCAAAGGCAAAAAGTGCTGTCAGGCAAAAGCCCAACAACACGAACGAGACGATGATGCGGCTGCGCAGGCGGCGGCGATAACGCCCCCGCTTGCGAACAGGCTCAGGCAATGCAGATTCAGGCATCGGGTGCGGAGATACGGTAACCAATGCCGTGGCGGGTCTGGATCATTGGTACTTCAAACGGCTTATCCACTACCGCGCGCAGGCCATGGATATGCACACGCAGCGAATCCGAATCCGGCAACTCTTCACCCCAGACGCGGGTTTCCAGCTCCTGCCGGGTAACCACCGCCGGCGAGGCCTCCATCAGGGCCTGCAGGATCTTCAACGCAGTCGGGTTGAGCTGCAGAAGCTTGCCTTGGCGCCGCACTTCCAAAGTATCCAGGTTGTATTCCAGATCACCCACTTCCAGCACCCGGGTGTGGGCGCCCTTGCCGCGACGAGAAAGCGCATTGAGCCGAACTTCCACTTCCTGCAGCGCGAACGGCTTGATCAGGTAGTCATCTGCACCAGAATCGAAGCCGGCCAGCTTGTTGTCCAGCGAATCGCGTGCGGTAAGCATCAATACCGGCGTCTGCTTGCGCGCATCGTTGCGCAGCTTGCGGCAGACCTCGATGCCATCCATGCCCGGCAGGTTGAGGTCCAGCACGATCGCGTCGAACTCATGCACCACGGCCAGGTGCAGGCCGGTAACGCCATCGGCGGCGAAATCCACCGTATGCCCACGATCCTCGAGATAGTCACCAAGGTTGGCGGCGATGTCGCTGTTGTCTTCGATTACAAGAATGCGCACGTGTGCGATTACCTTATGTCTTGAAAAGTACAGGCGACCCCAAAGGCCGCTTGTGACGAATTACAGCACACCCATCGTTAACTTCTTACATCCTGACCACAGTAGCTGGCTGCACACACTGTGCAGCCACCACCTGCCAATCAAAAATCAATTACCGACTTTTGCATCCTTGCCGCCCTGTACTGATTGCAGATAGTTCTGCGAATTCCGCTTCATGCGCTCACGCTCGGCGACCGTGAAACACTGTGTCGATGCCATCTGCGAGCCCAAGGTCTTTTCCCGGCGACAGATCTGACGGCTGTCTTCGCGCGCCTTGGTGAGCATGGTGTTGACGAGTTCCTGGTCATTGAAGACCTCAACCTTCTTCTCGGGCGAGAGCGACTCGATACTGCCGTCAGCGATGACAAGCGACATGCGCTCAAGGGCAGCAACCACTTGTCCGCGATTCTCAGCGGAGATCTCGCTGTAAACCTCTCCCGCCTGAAGATCAGCGTGAACCTTCTGCTGCTGGACAGCGAAAGGCTCGCCGGAACGCAACGGCAGCTCAACGGGCCTTGCAAAAGCCACACCAGGCACAGCCAAAACCAGCAAAAGCAATAACTTCCGGGTCATACCGAGTCTCTCCGTGGATTTCACCAACTCTAGCGCCGCCGCCGCCAGACAACAACAGTCTAATAATCAGACAAAACAAGGCCCCGACGGAAACCGCCGGGGCCTTAAAAAATTCCCGATCACCGGACCCACTGAGGAGGGCTGGGCACAGTGGAAACAGGCTAGGGCCAGCCGGATTAAAGGCTTGTTAAAACCATGCAAAGAAATTGCATCCCCGGTCTCAACGCTTGAGGCTGGTCACGTATTCGATCATGCGCCCGGCGATATCGTCCCCCGAGACCCCCTCGATCCCCTCCAGCCCCGGGGTCGAATTGACCTCCAGCACTAGTGGCCCGCGCTTTGAGCGGATCAGGTCCACGCCAGCAATGCCCAGCCCCAGCGCCTTGGCCGAGCGTATCGCCACCTGCTGCTCGGCCTTGCTGCACACCACCCGTTCGGCAACGCCACCAGCGTGAAGGTTGGAGCGGAAGTCCCCTTCCTGCGCCTGCCGGCGCATGGTCGCGACCACCTGGTCGCCCACCACCAGACAACGCAGGTCCGCGCCTTGGGCCTCGGCGATGAACTCCTGCACCAGGAAGTTGGCGTACAACCCACGCAGGGCCTCGACGGTGCCCTTGGAGGCACTTAGCTTCTCGGTGAGGATCACTCCCCTGCCCTGCGTGCCCTCGCTGAGCTTCACCACATGCGGCGGCGGCCCCAGCATCGAAAGCAGGTCGTCGGTATCGTCGGGGTTGTCGCCGAACACCGTAACCGGCATATCGATGCCCTTGGCCGCCAGCAGCTGGTGCGCGCGCAGCTTGTCGCGCGCACGCAGGATCGCATCGGATGGATTGGGGGTGCGCGCGCCCATCATTTCGAACTGGCGCAGCACCGCCGTGCCGTAGCGGGTGATCGAGGCGCCGATACGCGGGATCACCGCATCTATCCCGGTCAGCGCCTTGCCCTTGTAGTGCATGCCAAAGCCACTGGAGGTGATGCGCATGTAGCAGCGCAACGGGTCGAGAATGCGCACGGTATGGCCACGCGTGCGTGCAGCCTCGACCAGTCGACGGGTCGAATAGAGCTTGGTGTTACGGGAAAGAATGGCCAGTTTCATCGCGGCGGGATTGATCAGTAGGCGCGCAGCATATCGCGGCGTTACCGTATCCGGATGATCTGAATCAGGGAGTTCGTGCCGGCCGTTGTAGGCGCGTGAGTCGGCCTGCTGCCGTACCCGGATCAAACCCATCGTCTGCTTGGGATTGGAGCGGGCGAAGGGAATCGAACCCTCGTCAGTAGCTTGGGAAGCTACAGCTCTACCATTGAGCTACGCCCGCTTAGGCGAGGGTGAAGTCTATGCGTGACGCAGGGACAAAGCAACGGCCAACCCTGAGTACTCCGCCCTGCGGAAAACGGTTGCTGAGCGCAGTTTTTGCGGCCGGATCTGGTCATGGGGCGACGGTGTAAGCAACTGTTCTGCAAGCACTTGATGCATCCTGCCACCCAATCAAAAAGAGGCGATGCCGCAACTGCGACACCGCCTCCCACACACAACACCTAGCTAGTTGCTACTAAAGCGACTTAGAAGCTGCCGCCAAAGCTGGCGAACACGGTCGCATCACGTGCCGACTTCTGCATCGTGGTGGTGCTCAGGCCGATATTGCTGTCCAGACCCCACAACTTGAGCCGCGCACCCAGCACTGCGGTGGCGTAGTTGCGATCGAACTCCAGCCCCGGCACCTTGTACATGCCGACGTCGGCCATGGTCTGCAACCAGGCGCTGGCCTGCTTGCCGTCTTCAAACTCATGGTCGTAGGTGACCTGCACGTACGGCTTCACGTTGCCGCCATCAAAGCGCGCCTGCCAGCCGATGCGGCCAACGGTCGAATCCATGTCCTGGTCGCCATAGCCCAACGCGGTAGCACTGGCATTGCTTTCCACGTAGCCGTCCAGCTTCACCTTCTGCCAGACCACGCCGGCCACCGGGCCGTGGCGGAAGCCGCCGGCCTGACCGAACTCATAGCCGGCGTTGATTGCGGCGGTCAGGTTGCTGCCATCCGGCGAGCCCTTGTGCTCACGGGTGGCTGGGCCGAGCTGCACCTTGCGGGTCACGTCGTAGCCCAGCCAGCTATAGCTGACCTGGCCATTGACCCAGACGCGCTCGCCATACCAACCGGCGAACAGGCCAAGCGTGGTGTCGTCCTGGGTGAAATCACCCTTGCTGTTGCCGAAATCGGCATCCATGCGGCCGTAGCCGGCGAAGCCGCCCAGCACCATGCCGTCGCGCGCCCAATCGACACCGAACAGACCGGCCGGCGCCATGCCGTCATACAGATCGGCATGGTCGTAGCGCTGCATGTCACCGCGCACATTCCCCCACCAGCTCAGGCCATCAGCTGGACGCGAGCCCAGGTGGGCGCCAACCTGATCGGCGCGGGCGCGGCCGGTGGTCTGCGCCGAATGGCTCAGGACCTGCTGCAGGCGCGGCGCTTCAAGCACCGAGATCGTGTACTGGCCGAGAATCTGATGGGCCGCGGTGGTCGGATGCACACCATCGGCGAACACATAGGTGTTGTTTGCATTCGGCGCCACCAGGCTCAGCGGTGAGCAGGTCAACGACGAGGCCGAGGTGCAGGCCATGTTGCTGACATTGGTGAAGCCATAGGTTCCCGGGTTGGCGACGATTTCCTGCAGGATGGTGAAGGTGTCGACTGGAATCACCTGCAGCCCCGCCTGCTTCAGCCCGCCAAACAGCGCGTTGTTGTAAGCCTTGGCCAGCGCGGTGCCCTGCGCCATGCCGACGGCACCACCGGCGCGGGAGGCCGGGGTCAGACCGATATCAGGCAGGGTCGGGACCACCACGTACTGGGCACCGGCGGCCTTCAGCGTGCCAACGATGCCGATCTGGTCGGTCACCGCCGCGCCGATGATGGCCTGCGCCTGGGCTGGCGCGGCCTGCACCGCAAACAGATCATTGGCACCGCCCCACACCGTGTACAGCGCATTGGCATCTGCCTTGCCGCCGTTGGCCGCCAGATACTTGGTCATCTGGGTTTTCATTGACGGCGTTGCGCCCAACGCGCCCACCGTATCCACACCCACGCGGGCGCCGCCAACAGCATAGTTGTCACCGGTCTGGCCGTTGCCGTTGGGACTGGCATTGGTGCCGTACTGGTTGGCTACGTAATCCGCCCACACCCAACCCGGGTTGGTGGTGAAGCGACCCACCACGGCAGCATTCGGATCCAGCTGCATCAGCACCGGACGGAAGTAGCCGGTATCGGTCAGGCTGTCACCGAAGAACACCGTCTTGGAATACGGCGACTGCGCCATGGCCGGCACTGCGGCCAAGGCAATGGCGAGGGCCACGGCAGCACGCAGCGGGCGAAGGGAAAGAGACATGTTGAACTCCTGGGTGAGGGAAAGCGGACAGACATACGCCGCCGCACGTTGTTATGTTTTCATTACCGCGTAAGACACACACGCTGCGCCGCCGCAAACTGTCCGCCGGCTGGGCTTTTGTGGCCGCACTGGTGAGAATGGCGGCATGAACATCCATCTGAATGGCGAACCCCGCCAGCTGCAGCCCAGCCTGACCCTGATCGAACTATTGGCCGCCGAAGGGCTGGCCGAGCGGCGGGTGGCGGTTGAGATCAACGGCCACATCATTCCGCGCAGCCAGCATGCGAGCCACCAATTGCAGGACGGAGACCTGGTGGAAATCGTGCACGCGCTGGGCGGCGGCTGAAGGCAGCGCAGCGGTAGTGCCGAGCCATGCTCGGCAGGGGCGTTACCGGCGCACCATCAAATCTGTGGGAGCGGCGTAAGCCGCGAAGCTGACCATACGCAAAGGGCTGAAAAGCCAACCCCTCCCCAACCCTCCCCTTGCCTGCGGCAAAGGGAGGGAGCTACAGCGACTGCCCGCTCCACTTGTAGAGGGCAGCCATGCTGCACCGGGGCGTTCCCGGGAAAGCCCCTGCCGAGCATGGCTCGGCACTACGCGTAGGCGGGATGGGTGATAATTCGGGCATGAATGCAAACGTCCCCACCGATTCGCTGGTCATCGCCGGCAAAACCTATTCATCCCGGCTGCTGACCGGCACCGGCAAATTCAAGGATCTGGAAGAGACCCGCCTGGCTACCGAAGCCGCTGGCGCCCAGATCGTCACTGTGGCGATCCGCCGCACCAACATCGGCCAGAACCCGGGCGAGCCCAACCTGCTCGACGTGCTGCCGCCGGACCGCTACGCGATCCTGCCCAATACCGCCGGCTGCTATACCGCCGAAGACGCGGTGCGCACCTGCCGCCTGGCCCGTGAGCTGCTAGATGGCCACAACCTGACCAAACTCGAAGTACTGGGCGACCAGAAGACCCTGTACCCGGACGTGATGGCCACGCTCAAGGCCGCCGAACAGCTGGTCAAGGACGGCTTCGACGTCATGGTCTATACCTCCGATGACCCGATCCTGGCCAAGCGCCTGGAAGAAATCGGCTGCGCCGCGGTGATGCCGCTGGCTGCGCCAATTGGTTCGGGGCTGGGCATCCAGAACAAGTACAACCTGATCGAGATCATCGAGAACGCCAAGGTGCCGATCATCGTCGATGCCGGCGTTGGCACGGCCTCGGACGCAGCCATCGCGATGGAGCTGGGCTGCGACGGCGTGTTGATGAACACCGCCATTGCCGGCGCCCGCAACCCGGTGTTGATGGCCAGCGCCATGCGCAAGGCCGTGGAAGCCGGCCGCGAGGCCTTCCTCGCCGGCCGTATCCCGCGCAAGCGCTATGCCAGCGCTTCCTCCCCCGTAGATGGGCTGATCGGCTGATGACCAATCCTTTTGACAGCGCGGGCTCCAAGGCACCGCCCAAGCCCTTCACCGTGACCGAAGGCCGCCGCGAGATCCGCAGTTTCGTATTGCGCCAGGGCCGCTTCACCCCGGCCCAGCAGCGCGCATTCGACGACCGTTGGCCGCGCTTCGGCATCGACTTCAATGGCGAGCCGCGCGACCTGGAGACCACTTTTGGCCGCAATGCACCCAAGGTGCTGGAAATCGGCTTCGGCAACGGCGCCGCACTGCGCTACGCCGCGCAGTTCGACACCTCCAAGGATTACATCGGCATTGAGGTGCACGCACCGGGCGTAGGCCGCCTGCTCAATGCACTGGCCGATGACAACGCCGACAACGTCAAGCTCTACCACCACGACGCGGTCGAGGTGCTGGAGAAGGAAATCGCCGACGGCGCTCTTGATGAGATCCGCATCTATTTCCCCGATCCCTGGCACAAGAAGCGCCACAACAAGCGCCGCCTGGTGCAGCCGGGCTTTGCCGAGCTGCTGGTGCGCAAGCTGCGCGTTGGCGGCCGCCTGCACTGCGCCACCGACTGGGAAGACTATGCCGAGCAGATGTGGGACGTGCTTGACGCCACGCCCGGCCTGGTCAACCGCGCCGGCCCGCGTGGCGCGGTGCCACGCCCGGACTGGCGCCCGCAGACCCACTTCGAGACCCGCGGCCAAAAACTCGGCCATGGCGTCTGGGATCTGTTGTATGACAAGCCCGGCACGACGGACGCCTGCTGAGCGATGAGGACGCAATGACAGTTGCACGCTGCCATGAAACTGCCGATCACGCTGCCAGCGCAGCGTTGATGGCAGACTGCACTGTCATTCCGTCCCAGCTCTCCTCTTTGAAGTCACAGCCCTGATGGATACCGCGCTGACGCTCACCACCGATATGAAGCTCGTGCTCGGGCTGGTGGGCTTCACGATGGCGATGTTCCTGTTCGAGCGGATCCGCGCCGACGTGGTGGCGCTGGTGGTGATGGTGGTGCTGGGTGTCACCGGCTTGATCGCCCCGGAAGAAATCTTCGGCGGCTTCTCCGGTAACGCGGTAATGAGCATCATCGCCACCACCATTCTCGGTGCCGGCCTGGACCGCACCGGCGCGCTGAACCGTCTCGCTGGTTGGTTGCTGCGGCGTTCGCATGGCCTGGAGCAAAGACTGTTGCTGCTGACCAGCGCAACCGCTGGCTTGAACTCCTCGTTCATGCAGAACCCATCGGTGATGGCGCTGTACCTGCCAGTCGCCTCGCGCCTGGCTTCGCGTACCGCACTCACGTTGAAGCGCCAGCTGCTGCCGATTTCCGCCGCCATCGTGATGGGTGGCGCGCTGACCATGGTCGGCAACTCGCCGCTGATCCTGCTCAACGACTTGTTGATGTCGGCCAACAACAACCTGCCCTCCGGTACTGCCACCATCGAACCGCTGCGCATGTTCGCGCCGCTGCCGATTGGTGTCGCCCTGCTGATCGCCTCGCTGCTGTACTTCCGTTTTTACGGCAGCCGCAAGCTACAGGAAGAAGAAACCGAAAGCGAAGACGGCCAGGCGCCAGCCCGTACCGAGAGCTACTTCGCCAAGTCCTATGGCATTGAAGGCGACGTCTTCGAGCTGCTGGTCACTGCCGAAAGCCCGCTGGTTGGCATGACCGTCGGTGAGGCCGAGAACCTGTTCGACGCGCCACTGCTGCTGGCACTGAAAACCGGCGATGACACCCGCCTGTCACCACCGGCCGACATGCGCATATGGGTAGGCAGCGTGATCGGTGCGATGGGCCCGCGTCAGCAGGTGTCAGACTTCGCGCAGAACCAGTTCCTGCGCATGTCTTCACGCCTGAAGCAGCTGGGCGATCTGTTCAATCCGGCACGCGCAGGCATTTCCGAAGCGGTGGTGCCACCGACCTCGCGCCTGATCGGCAAGACTGCCGGCGAGCTGCGCCTGCGCAAGGAGCGCGGCATCAGCCTGCTGGCGATCAACCGCGACAAGCAGGTGATCCGCGAGGACGTGCGCAATACGCCACTGCGTGCCGGCGACATGCTGGTGTTCCACAGCATCTGGCAGGACCTGGCTACCGCCGCTGAAAGCCGCGACTTCGTGGTGGTCACCGACTACCCCAAGGGCGAGCAGCGCCCGCACAAATTCAAGATCGCCATGGCGATCTTCGCGCTGACCATCATCATCGCGCTCACCTCGCACCTGCCAGTAGCCTTGACCCTGCTCACCGGCGTGGCCGGCATGCTGCTGACCGGCGTGCTGCGCATGGACGAGGCCTATGCGGCGATCAACTGGAAGACCATCTTCATGATGGCCGGCTTGATTCCGCTGGGCTGGGCGATGGACAGCAGTGGCGCGGCGGCATGGATTGCCGGCCACACCATCGACAAACTACCTGCGGGCATTCCAGTGTGGGCGTTGGAAATCGCATTGGCATTGTTGACCACCGCATTCTCGCTGGTGATCAGCCATGTCGGTGCCACCATCGTGATGGTGCCGATTGCGGTCAACCTTGCGCTGGCAGCCGGTGGCAACCCCACCGCGTTCGCGCTGATCGTGGCATTGTCGGCATCGAACAACCTGATGACCGCTTCCAACCCGGTGATCTCGATGGCGATGGGCCCGGCAAAATACACCCCGCGAGAAATGTGGCGGGTCGGTGGACCTCTGTCACTGCTGTACACCGTGATTGTGGTGATCATGATCAACATCATGTTCTGATATATCTACGACCTGCTGTACTCGACCGGGGCAAGGACATGGCAATGAAACGGATGGCATTGGGAGCACTCGGTTTTCTGGCCATGCTCAGCGCTACTGCCGAGCAGCGCACACCCCCGCAGGCACATTGCATCGATGCACGCCAGATTGGCGGTGCCGAGGGCATCAGCTCCAACACGCTGGCGGTGCGGTTGAAGGACGGGCAGCGCTTCAAGGTGCAACTCGCACAGGACTGCCCTGCGCCGGAAAACCGTTTGTCAGTGCGCGGCAGCAAAGATGGCTGGTTGTGCGCCGAGCCAGGCGAGAGCCTGGTCATCGGCGATGCGCAATGCCCGATCAGCACCATCGCGCCACTGGATACGCGCAGCTACGCCGACCTGCTACGCCAGCGCGACAGACAGGTGGCCACCTTGGAAACCCTGCAGATTGAAGCCGCAAGCCAGCCACGCTCGCGCGGTTTTCGTGGCACAGCGGACTATTGCGTCGGCGTTGACGCCGTCCGCCGTTGGAGCGAGGGCCCGCAGGGGATCACCGTCGAAGTTTCACCCAACCGCGCCGCTGGCAATCGTTTCTATCGCATTGAAGTCGCCAGCAGCTGCCCGGCACTGGCCAACGCACAGACGATGACCTTGGTCTCCGGAATGGGTATCGGCATGGTCTGCGGCCACCCTGGCGACAGGATGGCGTTGGCCCGCCCAGAGCGCGAGCTGATCCGGCCCGGCGATCGTGCAAATTTCAGCGGCCGCTACGACTGCCAGATCAGCCGCGTCTATCCGGTGCTGGACAAGAACGGGAGCTGAGCCTGCAGGAATCAGCCCAGCAATACCTTGCCATCGCCGACCGATACCGGCACCGCGCGCAGCGAGTCGCCTTTGCATGGACCCGCGACGCAGATACCGCCTTCCAGCTCGAACGAAGCACCGTGCACGGCACAGACCAGATGCCCTTCGCGACTCTTGAGGAACTGGCCAGGCGCCCAGTCCAGCGCGCGCCCGGCGTGCGGGCAGACGTTCAACCACGCCCGCACCACATCGCCATCGCGGTACAACACCAAGGTTTCAGCATCGCCATCAATCACTGCCACCACTGAGTGAAAGCCTTGATCAGGCACGGCAGCCAGAGGGCAAAGTTCGATTCCGGAAGCGATGGCGCTGGACATTGGAACACCGATACAGATGAGCCGCCGATTGTCGCATGGGCAGTCAAGGCTGGACGAAGCTGACTCATGGCACTGTCGCGGGCCCTATTCAGACACCAATTAACGACAACTTCACGCAATTGGCCCAATCGCACCTGATACTCCACAGCAGACTCAACGTCATAGAGCTTTCATGAACATCCGTTACGTCCAATTCGCCAAGCTGCGCAACCTGTTCGAGCCGCGCAAACCGCGCAACCCGTTGGTGCGCATTGCCTTGGGCCTGCTCGGCATCGCAATTCTTGCGGTACTGGTAGTCGGCGGCGTGTTCATTGGCGCGGCCATGATCCTGGGCGGCATCGCCTGGAAGCTGTTTGCATCGCGCAAGGGCCGCGCCGTACGCAAGGCCGACCCGACCGTGGTCGACGCCGAGTACCGCGTAGTACGCAAGACCGCCCTGCCTCAGCCGCGCTAAAGCTTGTCTGTAGTGCCGAGCCATGCTCGGCAGCGGCTTTCCCGACCACCTCCCCGGAAGTGCCGAGCCATGCTCGACATGAGCCTTACCGGTGCACCAAGGTTGTGGGGGCGGGGGGATCCCCGCGCACCCCCCCCCCGCGGCCGCGCCCCGAAGCGGCGAATGTGGGAGCCGCGGAGATAGCGCGGGGGGGGCGCGCGG